>NZ_JBFAYB010000049.1:0-63046 GCF_040681075.1 Streptomyces sp. NPDC051907
CCGGCGCCCCCGCGCCCCCGGGCCTGGGCCCCCCCCGCCCTCCCCCCCCCCCTCTCTGCGGGGGGGGGGCCCCCCCCCCGCCGGGGGGGCCCCCCCCCACTTCCGCGTGTGCGCGCTGCGGGACTCGTCAGAGAAGGGCGCCGGGCAGGCTCGTGCCGACCGGCAGGCTGCCGAGCGGAAGGCCCTCGGTCGGCAGGCCCTCGGTCGGCAGGCCCTTGGTCTGCAGACCCTTGGTCGGCAGGCCGCCCAGCAGGCTGGAGACCACGTCGCCGCCCTCGACGCCGCCGGGCAGCACCTTGTTCCCGGTCTCCTGGAGGGTGGCGGGCAGCGTGGTCGGCGCGTCGCCCAGCGCGGTCTGCGCCCCGGACAGCGCCTGCGGGGTGCCCGTCGGGAGCTTGGGGGCGACCTCTTGCGACACCAGGCCGGTGACGGTGCTCAGGGAGGGGGCCTCGGTCAGGGCCGGGGCGGCGGCGGCGGTGCCCGCAGCGGCGGCGGCGAAGGCGGCGCCGAGGGCGGCGACGCCGAGAGTCTTGGCAGCAGACTGCTTCATCAGAGACGAGTCCTTGGGATGGGGATACGAGCGGCTATGCAAGCTAGCCAGGCCCGCGCGGCCGCCGCAAACACCCCGAAGCGGCCGAGTGTTGACGTCCTCGGCCGCTTCCCGACTCTTCGCGTCAGCGCCCTTCGGAGGAAGAACCGCTGGTCGTGGCCGTTTGCTTGAACAGCCATTCGGACTTCAGCTCGGCGTAGCCGGGCTTGATGACGTCACTGATCATCGCCAGCCGTTCATCGAAAGGAATGAACGCCGACTTCATCGCATTGACGGTGAACCACTGCATGTCGTCGAGCGTGTACCCGAAGGTCTCGCTCAGCAGCTCGAACTCGCGGCTCATGGTGGTGCCGCTCATCAGCCGGTTGTCGGTGTTGACGGTGGCCCTGAAGTGCAGCCTGCGCAGCAGCCCGATGGGGTGCTCGGCGTACGAGGCGGCCGCTCCGGTCTGCAGGTTCGACGTCGGGCAGAGCTCGAGCGGGATGCGCTTGTCCCGTACGTACGCGGCGAGCCGGCCCAGCTGCACGCTGCCGTCCTCGGCGACGGTGATGTCGTCGATGATGCGCACGCCGTGGCCGAGCCGGTCGGCGCCGCACCACTGGAGGGCCTGCCAGATGGACGGCAGGCCGAAGGCCTCGCCGGCGTGGATGGTGAAGTGGTTGTTCTCGCGCTTCAGGTACTCGAAGGCGTCGAGGTGGCGGGTGGGCGGGAAGCCCGCCTCGGCGCCGGCGATGTCGAAGCCGACGACGCCCAGGTCGCGGTAGCGGTTGGCGAGTTCGGCGATCTCCAGGGCGCGGGCGGCGTGGCGCATGGCCGTGAGCAGGGCGCCGACGCGGATGCGGTGGCCGGCCTCGCGGGCGAGCCGCTCGCCTTCGCGGAAGCCCTCGTTGACGGCCTCGACGACCTGCTCGAGGCTGAGACCGGCTTCCAGGTGCTGCTCGGGGGCGTACCGGACCTCGGCGTACACGACGCCGTCCTCGGCCAGGTCCTGGGCGCACTCGGCGGCGACCCGGAAGAGGGCGTCGCGGGTCTGCATGACGGCGCAGGTGTGCGCGAAGGTCTCCAGATAGCGCTCCAGCGAGCCGGAGTCGGCGGCTTCGCGGAACCAGATGCCGAGCTTGTCGGGCTCGGTCTCGGGGAGCGCGTCGTAGCCCGCGTCGCGGGCGAGGTCGATGATCGTGCCGGGACGCAGCCCGCCGTCGAGGTGATCGTGGAGCAGCACCTTCGGGGCGCGACGGATCTGGTCCGCGGAGGGCGAATTGAGGGTCTGGCTCGTCATCTGCGCACTCTAGCCCCTACGCGCGTAGAGCGCGCCGGGTCGATACGTAACAGTGACCGTGCGTACGGGTGGAGTACACCCGCCCTTCTGAGACTGTTCTGCCATGGCACACCACGCACAGCCCCTGTGGTGGGGGCGTAGAGGCGATGCGGGCGCGGCGGCGCGGACCGGTGGGACGAGCGCCGGGCTGAGGCGTATCAACGGCGGCGGACGGGCGGTGGAGCCGGCGGTCGGCGGGGTGGTGCTGGTCCTGCCGGACGGGGAGGCGGTCTCGGCGCGGGGGCCGTCTCGGCTCTCGTACGCCGCGGCGCTGCCGCTGGGGCGCACGCTGGCGCGGGCGGGCCGTCAGGACGGTCTGGTGGTGCACGGCGTCCGCTACCGCTGCCGGGGCTGGAACGGCGCGGACGCGCATCTGGCGGCGGACGCCCGCTGGGCGGCGGACGAGGTGGTACGCCGCTACGGCGACGTGCCGGTCTGTCTGGCGGGCCACGGCATGGGCGGCCGGGCGGCCCTGCGCGCGGCGGACCACTCGGCGGTGAACTCGGTTCTGGCGATGGCGCCGTGGCTCCCCGAGGACGACGCGGCGGCGGAGCCGGAGCCGGTGCGGCAGCTGGCCGGCAGACATGTGCTGATCATGCACGGCACGAACGACGAGCGGACGGACCCGGAGCTGTCGTACCGCCTGGCCGAGCGCGCGAAGAGGACGAACCGCGACACCTGCCGCTTCGAGGTCCACTCGGACGGCCACGCGCTGCGCCAACACCACGCGGAAGTCCTGGCGCTGGCCTCGGACTTCGTCCTGGGCTCGCTCTTCACCCGCGCGTACGCCCGCCCGGTGGCCGACGCACTGGCGGCGCCGCCGCCGCTGGGCCTGCGGATGCCGCTGGCGGCGGGCTTCGGCAGATCGCTCCGCCACTGAGGAGCCTGCGGGGGGGGGACGGACCGGTGCCGCGACGTCCGGCAGCAGACGGCGATCGCTCCACCACGGAGGAGCCTGCGGGAGTTTTCGGCGGGCCGCAGCGCGCCCGGGTCGCCCTCCGGGAGGGTGCCCCCGCCCGCGAGGGCCCGCCGCCGTCGCCGCGCAGTCCCGCAGCAGACCCCGATCGCCCCGCCAGGGCCCGCCGTCGGCGCTCAGTCCGGCAGTAGGCGGCCCCGGCGCGAGAGCAGGAAGCGTTTGAACGCGGCCACCGGCGCGGTGTCCGGGTGGCCGTCCAGCCAGGCGACGCCGATCTCGCGGACCGCCCTCGGCGCCGTCACCGTCAGCTCCACCACGCCCGGGCGCGCCACCGCCGGCGGGGGCAGCAGGGCCACGCCCAGGCCCGCCGCCACCAGGCCGCGCAGGGTCTCCGCCTCCTCGCCCTCGAACGCCACGCGGGGCGTGAAGCCCGCCTCCGCGCACAGGTCGTCCGTGATGCGGCGCAGGCCGTAGCCCGGCTCCAGCGTGACGAACGTCTCGTCCGCCGCCTCCGCCAGCCGGATCCGCTTGCGGCCCGCCAGCCGGTGGTCGTCGGGCACCACCAGCCGCAGCCGCTGCTCGTCGAGACGGCGCGCCACCAGGTCAGGCGCGTCCGGGACCGGCGAGGTCAGACACAGGTCCAGCTCCCCCGCCCGGAGCCGTTCGATCATCGCCTCGCCGTAGTTCTGGACGAGCGTGAAGCGGATGCGCGGGTGGTCGGCCCTGAAGGCGCGGATCAGGCCCGGCACGGTCTCCGAGCCCATCGTGTGCAGAAAGCCGAAGGCGACCTTGCCGGACGCCGGGTCCGCGTCCTGCTGGACCGCCTCCGCCGCCTTCTCCACCTCCGCCAGCGCCCGCTCCACCGCCGTCAGGAACGTCCGCCCCGCCGGCGTCAGCGAGACCGTGCGGCCCTTGCGGGCGAAGAGCGCGACCCCCAGGTCCTCTTCGAGCCGCACGATCGCCCGGGACAGCGTGGACTGCGGCACGCCCATCTCCTGTGCGGCCCGCGTCACATGCTCCTGACGCGCCGCCCCGGCGAAGTACGCGAGCCTCGGCGCAAGCAACATCGCGGTGTCGGCTTCGTATTCTTCGTAACTGCTCGGTGACAGCCGAGGCTGTGAGCTGTGTTGATGCACCATGGGAACGATTATGGCCATTCCATGCATTGGACGCATGAAAAAGCTGGTCGTACGTTCGATGCATGCCTCCCGCCAGTACCAAGGCGTCCACCACCGTGGGCGCCGCCTCGCAGTCCTCCCGTCTCCTCGCCCCCGGCGTCCCCGGCTACCGCCGTATGAGCTTCGCTCTCTTCGCAGCCGGGGTGGCGACCTTCGCCCTCCTCTACTCCACGCAGGCCCTGCTGCCCGCCGTCTCCGCCGACTTCGGCGTGAGCGCGAGCGCCGCCAGCTGGACGGTCTCCGCCGCGACCGGCGCGCTCGCCCTGTTCGTCCTGCCGCTGAGCGCTCTGTCCGAGCGCTTCGGCCGGCGCAGCGTGATGACCGCCTCCCTGGTGATCGCCGTCCTGGTCGCGCTGCTGATCCCGTTCGCGCCGAACCTGGAGTGGCTGGTGGCGCTGCGCGCCGTGCAGGGCGCGGCGCTGGCCGGTCTGCCGGCGTCGGCGATGGCGTACCTCGCCGAGGAGGTGCGGCCCAAGGCGCTGGTCGCCGCGATCGGCCTGTTCGTGGCCGGCAACAGCATCGGCGGCATGAGCGGCCGGATCGTCACCGGCTGGGTCGCCCAGCTGTGGGGCTGGCGCGCCGGGCTCGGCGCGGTCGGGCTGATGGCCGTGGTCTGCGCGCTGGTCTTCCGCGCGATGCTCCCCAAGGCCCGTAATTTCACGCCCGGTTCGCTAAGCCCCCGCACCCTGGCCAGGACCGTCCGCGGCCACCTCGCCGACCCGCTGCTGATGCGGCTGTACGCGATCGGCGCGCTGTTCATGACCGTCTTCGGCGCGGTCTACACGGTGATCGGCTACCGCCTGGTCGAGGCGCCCTTCAGCCTCCCGCAGGGCGTCGTCGGCTCGATCTTCCTGGTCTACCTGGTCGGCACGGTCTCCTCCGCCGCCGCGGGCAAGCTCGTCGCCCGGCTGGGCCGCCGCGGCGCGCTCTACCTCGCGGTCGCCACGACCGCCGCGGGCCTGCTGCTCTCCCTCGCCGAGTCGCTGGCGGCCGTGCTCGCGGGCCTGGTCCTGATCACCGCGGGCTTCTTCGCGGGCCACGCGGTCGCCTCGTCCTCGGTGAGCCGCACGGCGAAGACGGGCCGCGCGCAGGCGTCGGCGCTCTACCAGTCCGCGTACTACCTGGGCAGCAGCGTCGGCGGCACGCTCGGCGCGGTCGCCTTCCACGCCGGCGGCTGGGCGGGAACGGTTCTGCTGGGGCTGCTCGCGGTCCTCGGAGTCGTGTCGATCACGCTGTACGGCACCCGCGTGGCGCGCGCCGAGCAGCGCGCCCACCAGCGGGCCGAGCAGCGCTCCGAGCACCGGATGCTGGTCGCGGCATCCGCTCAGCGCTGAGCGCTCGCGAATCTCCTGAAATCAGGTCCCCAGTCCGTACAACTCAAGCTCCCCGACGTGCGTCAAACCGGCAGACTCGGCGCGATCGCGCGGTGCACGGAGGGGAGTTTGCGTCATGGAAGTCACTGGCGGGGCAAGAGAGATACGCGGGACACGGGGGATACGCAGGCGGGCGGGCATCGTGCTCGGACTGACCGGCCTCATCGTCCCGCTCACGGCGGCGCTGGGCGCGGGCACGGCGCAGGCGGCGTCGTGCAGCACGTCGACGGGGCCGTACCAGAAGCAGGTGGAGAAGTTCCTGGGGCGCCCGGTGGACGGCAAGCAGTCCGCCGCCGACTGCAAGGCCATCCGCGCCTTCCAGGCCCAGCACGGCATCACGCCCACCATCGGCTACGCGGGGCCGATCACCTGGCGCACGATGGACACGATGCTCGCCCAGCGCGCCGCGGGCAAGAACCCGAACAAGGCCGGCAAGTGCCCGACGAACAAGGGCCGCATCGCCTGCGTCGACCTGACCCGGCAGCTCAGCTGGATCCAGGACGGCAAGACCCTGAAGTACGGCCCGGTGCCGGTGCGCACAGGCAAGGACGGCACCGAGACCCGCACGGGCGCCAAGAAGATCTACTGGCGCAGCATCAACCACTGGTCGACGCTCTACAACGTGCGCATGCCGTACTCCCAGTTCTTCGACGGCGGCCAGGCCTTCCACTCCACGACGAAGTCGATGTGGAACCCGCCCGGCTCGGGCGGTTGCGTCAACATGCGCAGCGGGGACGCGAAGGCATACTGGAACCTGCTGAAGAACGGCGACGACGTCTTCGTCTACGGACGCAAGCCCGGAACCTGACCCCCGTTGTCAGTCCCCTCCTGTACTTTCCAAGGGCTGGTGCCAAGGGGCGACAGGGGTGGACCGATGAGCGACGCGGCAACGACACAGGACCTGGACTCCAGGCTGGAGCAGTACCGCCGGGAGCTGACCGGCTACTGCTACCGCATGCTCGGCTCCGCCTTCGAGGCCGAGGACGCGGTCCAGGACACGATGGTGCGCGCCTGGCGCAACTTCGAGAAGTTCGAGGGACGCTCCTCGCTCCGCTCCTGGCTGTACCGCATCGCGACGAACGTCTGTCTGGACATGCTGAACGCCGGCAATCGCCGGGCCCGCCCGATGGACCTGACCGCGGCCACGCCCGTGGCGCAGGCCCAGCTCAACGCCCGTCCGGAGATCACCTGGCTGGAGCCGGTGCCGGACGGGCGCGTGCTGCCGTCGGTGGCGGACCCGGCGGAGACGGCGGTCGAGCGCGAGACGATCCGGCTCGCGTTCGTCGCCGCGCTGCAGCATCTGCCGCCCAAGCAGCGGGCCGTGCTGATCCTGCGCGAGGTACTGGCGTGGAAGGCCAGCGAGGTGGCCGAGCTGCTGGGCACGACGGTGGCCTCGGTCAACAGCGCGCTCCAGCGGGCCAGGGCCACGCTCGCCGAGTCGGAGCCGGCGGCGAGCGACGCGGCGGACCCGCTCGACGAGGAGCAGCAGCGGCTGCTGGAGCGCTATGTCGCGGCCTTCGAGGGGTACGACATGAAGGCGCTGACCGCGCTGCTCCACGAGGACGCGACGATGTCCATGCCGCCGTACGACCTGTGGCTGCGCGGGCACGACGACATCGTGGGCTGGATGCTCGGCGTCGGCGAGGTCTGCCGGGGCTCCAGGCTCGTGCCGACCGTGGCGAACGGCTCCCCGGCCTTCGCCCAGTACCACCCCAGCCAGAACGGCGAGGGGTACGAGCCCTGGGCGCTCATCGTCCTGGAGGTCTCGGACGGCAAGGTCGGCGGGATGGACTTCTTCCTGGACACTAAGCGCTGGTTCCCGCTCTTCGGGCTGCCTGAGCGGCTCGACGCCTGATCAGCGGGCTGCGACGGCGTGTGCGGCGCGGGGCTGGGAGGGCACTGGGCTAGGGCGGCGCGAGGTCGGCGAGCCCGACCAGGTCGAGCAGCAGCCGCAGCTCCGCCCCGGCGTTCCGCAGCCGTATCCGGCAGCCGAGGCGGCGGGCGGTGAGCTGGAGGCGGGCGAGCGCGTCGACCGCGGTCAGATTGGCGTGGGTGAGGGCGCCGACGTCGCAGATCGCCTCGGCGCCCCCCGCCACGCCGCTCAGTCGCGCCCTCAACTCCTCGCACAGATGAGGCACATCGGCCTGGGTCACTCTCCCGGCGATGCGCACGACGATCGGCTGTGTGGCGTCCACACTCAAAGAGACCGCCCCCGCGACCAGAACTCATCGCGGGGGCGGCTCGTCTGCAGGCGATCCTCAGACGGTCGTCGGGCGCACGTCAGACGACGCGGTGGCCAGACGGGGTGGGCAGACTCCGTCAGGAGATGCGGTCCAGCACGATCGGGTTCGCCGTGAACGCCGTGCCCGCAGGAGCGACGTCGTAGGCCGCCTTCAGCGAGTCCAGCGCGTAGTCGAACTTCTCCGGGGTGTCCGTGTGCAGCGTCAGCAGCGGCTGGCCGGCCGTCACCTGGTCGCCGGGCTTGGCGTGGATCTCGACGCCCGCGCCCGCCTGGACCGGGTCCTCCTTGCGCGCGCGGCCCGCGCCGAGGCGCCACGCGGCGATGCCGACGTCGTAGGCGTCGAGGCGGGTGAGGACGCCCGAGGCGGGGGCCGTCACCACGTGCTGCTCGCGGGCGACGGGAAGCGTGGCGTCCGGGTCGCCGCCCTGCGCCGCGATCATGCGCTTCCAGACGTCCATCGCCGAGCCGTCGGCCAGGGCCTTCGCCGGGTCCGCGTCCTTGATCCCGGCCGCGTCCAGCATCTCGCGGGCCAGCGCCAGGGTGAGCTCGACGACGTCGGCGGGGCCGCCGCCGGCGAGGACCTCGACGGACTCGCGGACCTCGAGGGCGTTGCCCGCCGTCAGGCCCAGCGGGGTGGACATGTCGGTGAGCAGCGCGACCGTCTTGACGCCGCTGTCGGTGCCCAGCGCCACCATGGTGGAGGCGAGCTCGCGGGCGTCCTCGATGTTCTTCATGAACGCGCCGGTGCCGACCTTGACGTCCAGGACGAGCGAGCCCGTGCCCTCGGCGATCTTCTTCGACATGATCGACGAGGCGATCAGCGGGATCGCCTCGACGGTGCCGGTGACGTCGCGGAGCGCGTACAGCTTCTTGTCCGCCGGGGCGAGGCCGTCGCCCGCGGCGCAGATCACGGCGCCGGTGGTGTCCAGGACGTGCAGCATCTCCTCGTTGGACAGGAGCGCGCGCCAGCCGGGGATGGACTCCAGCTTGTCGAGGGTGCCGCCGGTGTGGCCGAGGCCCCGGCCGCTGAGCTGCGGGACGGCCGCGCCGCAGGCGGCGACCAGCGGGGCGAGCGGCAGCGTGATCTTGTCGCCGACGCCGCCGGTGGAGTGCTTGTCGGCGGTGGGCCGCGACAGCGCGTCGAAGTTCATGCGCTCGCCGGAGGCGATCATCGCGGCGGTCCAGCGGGCGATCTCCGTACGGTTCATGCCGTTCAGCAGGATCGCCATCGCCAGCGCCGACATCTGCTCGTCGGCGACCTCACCGCGCGTGTAGGCGTCGATGACCCAGTCGATCTGCTCGGGGCTCAGCTCGCCGCGGTCGCGCTTGGTGCGGATGACGGAGATGACGTCCATGCAATTCCTCCAGAGTGGCTCTATGCGCTCAGAGTGACTCTCCACGCTCTACGCGCATAGAGAGAGGGTAGGGGAACGGCCCTCCCGCCGGAGCGGAAGGGCCGCGGTGCTACGGGAGATGGTGCGGGCCGAAAGCCTGCGGAAGCATCTCGGCCAGCGTCAGGACCCCTTCCGGGGTCTCCAGGAGCAGCTCGGGACCGCCGAACTCGTACAGCAGCTGACGGCACCGGCCGCACGGCACCAGGATCTCGCCCCGGCCGTCGACGCAGGTGAAGTGGGTGAGCCGGCCGCCGCCCGTGGCCTGGAGCTGGGAGACCAGACCGCACTCGGCGCACAGCCCGATGCCGTACGACGCGTTCTCCACGTTGCAGCCGACCACGGTGCGTCCGTCGTCGACCAGCGCGGCGACGCCCACCGGGAACCCGGAGTAGGGGGCGTACGCACGCCGCATCGCCTCGCGCGCCCGCTCGCGCAGCGCGTCCCAGTTCACCGACTCCGCGGATTCGGCGGCCGTGGTCACTTGCCCTGGCCTCTCTTGTACGGCATGCCGTCCGCCTTGGGCATCCGTAGCCGCTGTGCGGACAGGGCCAGGACCAGCAGCGTGGTGACGTACGGAGCGGCGTCCACGAACTGGCTGGGCAGCGCGTCGGTCAGGGAGTACCAGGCGAACAGCCCGGCGGAGACCCCGAGGCAGATCGCGGCCTGCCAGTGCTTGCTCTTGTACAGCTGCCAGGCGAAGGCGATCACCAGCAGGATGGCGAGCAGCAGGAGCATCGCGTGGACGTTCTCGGCGCCGCCGCGCAGCTTGAGGCTGTCGGTGAAGCCGAAGAGCCCGGCGCCCAGCGCCATGCCGCCCGGCATCCAGTTGCCGAAGATCATGGCGGCGAGGCCGATGTAGCCGCGGCCGCCGGTCTGGCCCTCCTGGTAGATGCCGGTGGAGACGATCGCGAGGAACGCCCCGCCGAGGCCGGCCATCGCGCCGGAGACGATCACGGCGATGTACTTGTACTTGTACACGTTGACGCCGAGGGACTCAGCGGCCACCGGGTTCTCGCCGCAGGAGCGCAGCCGCAGGCCGAAGCCCGTGCGCCACAGGACCCACCAGGTGCCGGGGACCAGCAGCAGGGCGAGGACGGTCAGCACCGAGAGGTTGGTGACCAGACCGCCGAGCATGCCGGCGAGGTCCGAGACGAAGAACCAGTGCTTGGCCTGGACGTCGGCCAGCCAGTCCGACAGCCCTGGAACGGTGATGTCGGTGATCTGGTCGATGCGCGGGGACTGCTTGGAGGAGCCGCCCTCGGCCTCGGCGAAGGTGAAGTTCGACAGGTAGCGCGTCACGCCGACGGCCAGGATGTTGATGGCCACGCCGGAGACGATGTGGTTGACGTTGAACGTCACCGTGATGACCGCGTGCAGCAGACCGCCGAGCGCGCCGCCGACGATGCCCAGCAGGACGCCGGTCCACGGGCCCCACTGGTAGCCGGCCCAGGCGCCGAACCAGGTGCCGAGGATCATCATGCCCTCGAGGCCGATGTTGACCACGCCGGCCCGCTCCGCCCACAGACCGCCCAGTCCGGCGAGGCCGATGGGCACGGCGAGCTGGAGGGCGCCGCCGACCTGGCCGACGGAGGTGAGGTCGTTGGCGCCGCTGATGACGCGGACCAGCGAGAACAGCGCCAGGCCGCCCGCGATGATCAGCATGATGACCGGCAGGGACAGCTTGCGGCGCCCGCCGCCCTTCTTGGGCGCGGTGCTCGCCATCGAGACCGTGCTCGTCGACTCGCTCATGCCGCTGCCTCCTTGTTCTTGCGGGCCTGCGCGGCCAGCTCCTCGCCGACCTTCTGCTGCTGACGTCGGAGCCCGTACTGGCGGACGAGTTCGTACGACACGACGACCGAGATCACGATCAGGCCCTGCATGATCGTGGCGATCTCCTTCTCGTAGCCGTGCTGGTCCAGCGATGCGGACGTCTTCTCCAGGAAGGCGATCAGCAGCGCGGCGAAGAAGATGCCGATGGGGTTGTTGCGGCCGAGCAGGGCGATGGTGATGCCCGTGAAGCCCACGCCGACCGGGAAGCTGAGGCTGTAGGTGTGGGTCTGGCCCAGCAGCAGCGGCATTCCGGCGAGGCCCGCGACCGCGCCGGAGATCAGCATGGCGGTGAGGATCATCTTCTTGGCGTCGACGCCGCTCGCCTGGGCGGCGGACTGGCTGGCGCCGGTGGCGCGCAGGTCGAAGCCGAAGCGGGTGCGGTTGAGCACGAACCAGTAGACGATGCCCAGTCCGAAGGCGACGAAGGTGAAGCCGTAGATGGTTCCGCCGTCGAGCTCGAGGCCCGTGACCCAGCCGGACTCGGCGATCTCGCCGGTGGTCAGGTCGTTGGAGCCGGGCGGCTGCTCGCCGAGGTTGGCGGGCAGGATCATCCACGCGATCAGGCTGGTCGCGATCGCGTTCAGCATGATCGTGGAGACGACCTCGCTGACGCCGCGGGTGGTCTTCAAGATGCCCGCGATGCCGGCCCAGAACGCGCCGACCATCATCGCGACGAGCACGATCAGCAGGATGTGCAGCGGGCCCGGCAGCTCGACGGACGCGCCGACGACCGCGGCGAGCATCGCCGCGAGGCGGTACTGGCCGTCCACGCCGATGTTGAACAGGTTCATCCGGAAGCCGATGGCGACGGCGAGGGCGGCGAGGTAGTACGTGCCGGCCTGATTGACGATCAGCACCTGGACGTCGGTGAACTCGGCGTTCTCGAACATCAGCTGGTACGGCTCGATCGGATTGCGGTCCGAGAGGAGCAGCACGACGGATGTGAGCAGGAAGGCCACGAGCAACGCGAGGGCCGGGCCGGCCAGACCCAGGATCAGCCGGTCCTTGTCGAACTTCTTCATCGGCCCTCACCGTTCTCAGGCTGCTCGGGTGCTTCGAGGTGGCCGGTGGCGGCGCCGGTCATGGCCGAGCCCAGCTCCTCGGGGGTGATCGTGGCGGGGTCCGCGTCCGCGACGAGGCGGCCCCGGTACATCACCCGCAGGGTGTCGGAGAGCCCGATGAGCTCGTCCAGGTCGGCGGAGATCAGCAGCACGGCCAGGCCCTCGCGGCGGGCCTCGCGGATCTGGTCCCAGATCTGCGCCTGCGCGCCGACGTCCACGCCGCGGGTGGGGTGGGCGGCGATCAGCAGCTTGGGCGCGTGGCTCATCTCGCGGCCGACGATCAGCTTCTGCTGGTTGCCGCCGGAGAGGGAGGCGGCGGTGACCTCGATGCCCGGGGTGCGCACGTCGTACTCGCGCACGATCCGCTCGGTGTCGGCGCGCGCGGCCTTCAGGTCGAGCAGGCCCTTCTTGCTGTTGGGGGCCTCGGTGACATGGCCGAGGATACGGTTCTCCCAGAGCGGGGACTCCAGCAGCAGACCGTGCCGGTGGCGGTCCTCGGGGATGTAGCCGATGCCGCCCTCGCGGCGCCTGCGGGTCGGGGCGTGCGAGATGTCGGCGCCGTCGAGCGTGATGACGCCGCCGTCGGGGTCGCGCATGCCCATCAGGGCCTCGATGAGCTCGGTCTGGCCGTTGCCCTCGACGCCGGCGATGCCCATGACCTCGCCCTTGTGGATGGTGAAGTCGACGTCCGCCAGGACCTCGCGCACGACGCCGTCGGGGTCGGTGACGGTCAGCCGCAGATCGGCCACCTTCAGCATCGGCACGTCCGTCACCGTCGACTCGCGGGTCTCGGGCGAGGGCAGCTCGCTGCCGACCATCAGCTCGGCGAGCTGCTTGGTCGTGGTGGTGCGGGGGTCGGCGGTGCCGACGGTGGTGCCGCGGCGGATGACCGTGATGTCGTCGGCGACCGACAGGACCTCGCCCAGCTTGTGCGAGATGAAGATGACGGTCAGGCCCTCGGCCTTGAGCTCGCGGAGGTTGTCGAAGAGCGCGTCGACCTCCTGCGGGACCAGGACGGCGGTCGGCTCGTCGAGGATCAGCGTGCGGGCGCCGCGGTAGAGGACCTTGAGGATCTCCACGCGCTGGCGGTCGGCGACGCCGAGCTGCTCGACCAGGACGTCGGGGCGGATGTTCAGCCCGTACGCGTCCGAGATCTCGTTGATCTTGAGGCGGGCCTTGGCGCCGATGCCGTACAGCTTCTCGCCGCCGAGAACGACGTTCTCCAGCACCGTGAGGTTGTCGGCCAGCATGAAGTGCTGGTGGACCATGCCGATGCCGCGTGCGATGGCGTCGGCGGGGCTGGAGAAGGCGACCTGATCGCCGTCGATGGTGATGGTCCCCTCGTCCGGCTTCTGCATGCCGTAGAGGATCTTCATCAGGGTCGACTTGCCGGCACCGTTCTCACCGACGAGGGCGTGCACGGTGCCCTTGCGGATGGTGATGTCGATGTCGTGGTTGGCGACGACGCCGGGGAAGCGCTTGGTGATGCCACGCAGTTCTACGGCAGCTGCCGACGGCGAGGGCGGACTGGACGCGTTGATGACGCACTCTCCTAGGCGGGGAAGGGAGCCGGGAGGGAAGGGCGGGGGCTGCCGACGGGCAGGCGGGAGGCGGGCTGTTGCGAGCAGGGGAATGGGGCGAAGTTATCGCGCCTGAGAGTGTTCTACGCGCGTAGCGATGCCGAATGCTGAAAACCGGCGCCGGAACGTGGCCCGGGGCCCGGAGGGGCGGCTTTCGCCGTCCATTCCGGGCCCGCGGGGTTCGGTCCCGAACGCTCGACTACGGAGCGGTCTTGACCTTGATCGTACCGGCGATGATGTCGGCCTTGGCCTTGTCGACCGCGGCGGTGACCTCGGTCATCTTGGTGTAGGCCGGGTTCGAGGCGGCCAGGCCCACGCCGTCCTTGTCGAGGCCGTAGCGGACCTCGCCGGACTGCGGCTTGCCGTCCTTGACCGACTTGATCACGTTGTAGACGGAGTCGGCCACATCCTTGGTCACCGAGGTGAGGATGTACTCCTTGTAGGACGCGAGGCCCTTCTGGTTGTACTGGTCCGAGTCGACGCCGATGGCCCACTTCTTGGCCTTGGCGGTCGCCTCGATGGCGCCGGAGCCCGCGAGACCGGCGGCGGCGTAGATCACGTCGGCGCCCGCGTCGAGCTGGCCCTGCGCGGCGGCCTTGCCGAGGTCGGGCTTGGAGAAGCCTCCGAAGTCCGGCGGCTGCGTCAGGTACTGGACCTTGACGTTGACGTCCTTGTTGGTGTCCTTGACGCCCTGGACGAAGCCCGCCTCGAACTTCTTGATCAGCGGGGTCTCCACACCGCCGATGAAGCCGACCGTCTTGGTCTTCGTCACCTTGGCGGCGGCGACGCCGGCCAGGTAGGAGCCCTGCTCCTCGTTGAAGACCAGGTTGGCGATGTTCTTGCCGGTCTTGGAGGTGTCGTCGATGAGGCCGAAGGTGGTCTTCGGGAACTTCGGCGCGACCTCGGCGATGGCGGGCGCGTAGGCGAAACCGACGCCGATCACCGGGTTGTTGCCGGCGCGGGCCAGCTCGGTGAGGCGCTGGACCTTGTCCGGGTCGCCCTCGCCCTCGGTGGGCTCGGCTTCGCTGCCCTTGATGCCAAGGTCCTTTTCGGCCTTCGCGAGACCGGCGTAAGCGGCGTCGTTGAACGACTGGTCGCCACGGCCGCCGATGTCGTACGCGATGGCGGCGCTGCCGCTACCGGTGCTCTCCGAGCTAGAGCTCGACGACGATTTACCGCATGCCGTGGCGGAGAGCGCGAGTGCCGCGGACGCGATGCCCACGGTGGCGATCCTAGTGATCCGGCGCAAGGGAGGCTCCTTCGACCTGACCTAAGCGCCACTTCCGGCGCTGGTTTTGGGGGCGATCGTAACGCGCGTAGATGTCAGTTAAAGCCCTGTTCATCAGTCGTTATCGGATCGTCGCGTTGCGGACCCGACTGGTACGCATGGGGGACATTCTGTCATAAATGGGACACAACGCGGCGAGAGCGCGTTTTCAGCCAACGCTCCGACACGGAGCGCCTCTTGTGGTCACCGGCAGTGACATGGACGCCGTGCGCGCGGACGGAGAGGACGGGCCCGCCGTCCGACGCCGAGACGGTCGCTGACACGCTCGCGGGAACAGTCGCGGGAACAGTCGCGGACACCGTAGCGAACGCCGTAGCCAATGGCGTCGCGAGCATGCGAACGCCGCCGCGAACGCTGAGGACGGAACGCCGAGGCGCCCCGTCCGTCCGTGCTCGGTGGAGCCTCCGGCCGACCGCAGCCCACCGCCTGGCCAAAGCCCGTCCAGACGGCTCCCCTTGACCGCCTCAGGGCAGTCGACCGCCTCAGGCCATGCCGTCCAGCAGCGCCGCCCCCGTGAACAGCTCCACGCCCACCTGGATCGCGTGCTCGTCCGCGTCGAAGTCGCCCCGGTGCAGGTCCTTGCGCGAGGTGTCGCCCGGCGTCCGCACGCCGAGGCGCGCCATGGCGCCCGGCACATGCTCCAGGTACCAGGAGAAGTCCTCGCCGCCCAGGCTCTGCTCGGTGTCCTCGATGGCCCCCGGCCCCCGGCGCGCGCTCTGCGCCTCGCGCAGCAGCTCGGTCACCACCGGGTCGTTGACCACCGGCGGGACTCCGCGGATGTAGTTGATCTGCGACTTCGCCCGGTGCAGCGTCGCGATCTCGTCGATCGCCGCGTGCACCAGGTCGGGGGCGGCCCGCCAGCCGGGCAGGTCCAGGCAGCGCACCGTCCCGGAGAGCTCCGCGTGCTGCGGGATGACGTTGCAGGCGTGGCCCGCCTCGAGGCGGCCCCAGGTCAGGGCGAGGCCGGAGCGGGCGTCCACGCGGCGGGCGAGCAGCGCCGGGACCTCCGTGACGACCTTCGCCGCCGCCGTGACCAAGTCCGTGGTCAGATGCGGGCGGGCGGTGTGGCCGCCGGGCCCGTCGAGGGTGACCTCCAGCCGGTCGCAGGCCGAGGTGATGGGGCCGGGCCGCAGCCCGATCGTTCCTGCGTCGACCCGGGGGTCGCAGTGCACCGCGACGATCTTGCCGACGCCGTCCAGCACGCCGGACTCGATCGCGTCGGGCGCGCCGCCGGGCAGCACCTCCTCGGCCGGCTGGAAGATCAGCCGGACCGGACGCGGCAGCAGGCCCTGCTGGTCGAGCTCCGCGAGGACGAGACCCGCGCCCAGGACGGCCACCGTGTGCACGTCATGGCCGCAGGCGTGCGCCCGGCCGGGCACGGTGGAGCGGTACGGGACGTCCGACTTGGTGTCCGGGATGGGCAGGGCGTCGATGTCCGCGCGGATCGCCAGAATGGGCCGCACGCCGTCCGAGGAGCCGATGTCGCACACGAGCCCGGTCCCGACGGCGAGCACCCGGGGCTTGAGCCCCGCCCGCTCCAGCCGGGCCTTGAGCGCGGCGGTCGTGCGGAACTCCTGGTTGCCCAGCTCGGGGTGCATGTGCAAGTCCCGGCGGAAGGCGATCAGTTCGGCGCGCAGCGCGTCGGGCAGCGTGCCGGGCAGTGCCGTTTCCCCGGGGAGGTCGGCGTCGGACTCGCGGGACATCAACTGGTTCACCTGTTGAAGGGTAGGCCCCTTCGGGGGTCAACTGACCATCGATCAACAAAACTTCAGCCCGATAGGGGAAAGAAAACTCGCCCGACTACGCATAGTCCTCATTCGTGACGGGTAAGCTCGTCCGGCCTTTCCGGCCTCTCGCGCACACTCCCATTCTCCCCCACGACCGGGTCAATCCGCTCGTCCCGCGGGAGGCGGCGGCCGGACACGGCGTCTGGGCCGTGCGCTCGGCCGATACGAGCGGGGCGCGATCAGTCGTGATCAGTCGTGATCAGTGGGGGCGATCGTGCGCCTCAGCGAGGCCGGATCCACCGTGGCTGCCGGGGCTCTCGTCCCGCTCGGCCCCTGCTCGACGATGCGGCTGCGCGACGCGGCCGGTCGGGCCGGCTGGACGACGCGGCTGGACGACGCCTCTCCACGGCGCCTGCGTGCGGCGCGTCGCGGACCGGCTCAGCCCGCGCCGCGGACCCGCTCACGCCCGCCGCGCTCGACGCGGCTGGCCGACGCGGCTGGTCGGGCCAGCTGGACGACGCCTATCCACCGCGCCTGCGTGCGGCGCGTCGCGGACCGGATCCCGCCCGCGTCGCAGGACCGGCTCACGCCCTCCGCCCTCCGCCCTCCGCGCGCCGCGCCCCGCTCACGCCCCCAGCAGCGTCGCGCCTCCCCGGGCCTCCGGGCCCATCAGCGTCAGGCCGTGCGCCTTGCGCGCCGCCTCCGTGACGCCCGAGAGGAAGTCCTGGGCCCGCGGCGAGGCCGTGTCCCGCAGCCACTCCGGGGCGATGTCGCAGACCGCGACCTGGATCCCGGTGCCCGCCAGGGCCAGCGGCAGGGTGTGGACCACCGTGGAGGGGAAGCTGACGACCATGCGGCCTATGGGCCCGCGCCGGGCGATGAGCTCCAGCGGGAGGTCCGGGCGCACGATCTCCAGGCCGGTCTCCACGGCCAGCCGGTGCAGCTTGTCGGGGCTCTCCCGGCGGTGCGCGAAGTAGCGGGTGGCGCCGTGCGCGCGGGCCAGGGCAGAGACCGCCTCCAGATACTGGTCCGGGTCCACGACCCCGGTCTCCACCAGGGACGTCCCGACCAGGTCGGCGCCCCGGGTGATCTTCGGCGGGCCGAAGCGCGCCCGGGTCCAGGCGAAGTCGTTGGGCGTCACCGTGATCCCCGGCGGCGGCTCCACGGGCATCGAGGTGAAGACCTCGACCGAGCGGGCCCGGGTCGGGGTCAGCCGGCGGCGGGCCAGCAGGGTGACCGGCGCGAGCACCAGCTCACGCGGCCCCCGGCGGCCCCGCCGGTGCCAGCGCACCAGCTTCTCGCCGCGCGCCAGCTGGGCGACGAACTCCATCGTGGCCGTGCCGTCGTCGACCACGGTCAGATCCTTGCGGCGGACCAGGGTCAGCAGAAGCTGTACGTACCGGGAGAACGGGTCCCCGATCACGATCCGCTCCGCCCGGCTCAGCATCGGCCCGAGCTCGCGCACCGTCCGCAGCGGCGCGCCCGCCCCGCCGCGCGCCTCCTGCCAGCGCACCGTGAACCCCTCGTCGCGGGCCAGCTCCGCCATCCGGCGCAGCTGGCCTCGCGACATCGGGTCGGTGGGCGACAGGACGACGACGGTGAGGTCGGCGGCCCGGGCGGGCGTCGATCCGGCCGGCTGCGCCGGCATCCCGGGCAGCAGGTCGCCGCCCGTCCTGGCGTGGGCCCACTCCAGGACGTTCAGGAGCTGGACCGGACTCTCCACAAAGGCGAGATTCACTGGGTTTCACCTCGAGATTCCAGGCCGGCCAGCCCGCTGGCCCGCTTGTGCGACCGGGAGTCCGGGGCGGGCGCCCCGGGGGATGACAGCACGGGAGGGAGCCCGTCAGACCGCGGCCGGCTCGCGGTCGCCGGCCTCGGCGACCACGCCCGCGACGCGGCGCAGCTTCTTCATCGGGGCGAGCTCGGAGTCGTAGACCTTCTTGACGCCGTCGCCGAGCGCGGTCTCGATGGTGCGGATGTCGCGGACGAGACGCTGCAGGCCGCCCGGCTCGACGGAGGCGGCCTGGTCGGAGCCCCACATGGCGCGGTCGAGGGTGATGTGGCGCTCGACGAAGGCCGCGCCGAGGGCGACGGCGGCGAGGGTGGTCTGCAGACCGGTCTCGTGGCCGCTGTAGCCGATCGGGACGTTCGGGTACTCCTCCTGGAGCGTGTTGATCACGCGCAGGTTGAGCTCCTCGGCCTTGGCCGGGTACGTGGAGGTGGCGTGGCAGAGCAGGATGTTGTCGCTGCCGAGCACCTCGACCGCGTGGCGGATCTGGCGCGGGGTGGACATGCCGGTGGAGAGGATGACCGTCTTGCCGGTGGCGCGCAGGGCGCGCAGCAGCTCGTCGTCGGTCAGCGAGGCGGAGGCCACCTTGTGGGCGGGCACGTCGAACTTCTCCAGGAAGGCGACGGCCTCGGTGTCCCACGGGGAGGCGAACCAGTCGAGGCCGCGCTCCTTGCAGTGCTCGTCGATCTTGCGGTACTCGTCCTCGCCGAACTCCACGCGGTGGCGGTAGTCGATGTACGTCATCCGGCCCCAGGGGGTGTCGCGCTCGATGTCCCACTGGTCGCGCGGGGTGCAGATCTCCGGGGTGCGCTTCTGGAACTTGACCGCGTCGCAGCCGGCGTCGGCGGCGGCGTCGATGAGCGCGAAGGCGTTGTCCAGGTCGCCGTTGTGGTTGATGCCGATCTCTCCCGTGACGTAGACGGGGTGACCGGGGCCCGCGATCTTGTTGCCGAGGGCGCGCAGACGGGAGGTGCTCATGGGGTCGTTCCTTACTTCTGAGGGGAGTTGGGGGTGGGGGTGTGGGAGGGGACGTGGACGGGGACGCCGTCGAGCGCCGGGCCGAGCAGCCAGGCGGCGATCTCGCGGATCGCCCCCTCGCCGCCGGGCGTGGCGGTGACGGCGCGAGCGGAGGCTCGTACGGATCCGTGCGCGCTCGCGACGGCCACGGGCCAGCCGACGAGGTGGAAGCACGGCAGGTCGTTGACGTCGTTGCCGACGTAGAGGACCCGCTCCGGCGCGATCCCCTGCTCCTCGCACCACTGCTTCAGGGCGAGGTCCTTGCGGTCGACGCCGTGCAGGACGGGGATCTGGAGCTTGCGGGCGCGGGCGGCGACGACCGGGTTCTGCTCGGTGGAGAGGATGAGCATCCGCAGGCCGGCCCGGCGCAGATGGGCGATGCCGAGGCCGTCGCCGCGGTGGACGGCGACGATCTCGCGGCCGTCCGCGTCGATGAGGACCTTGTCGTCGGTCTGGGTGCCGTCGAAGTCGAGGACGACCGCGTCGACGTCCTCGCGCACGGGCAGCGCGGCCTCGTCGAGCAGCGGCGCGAGGGCGCGGGCCCGGGCGAGGTCGTGCGGGTCGTCGATCTCCAGGACCCGCGCGGGGTCGGTCTCGACGAGGGCGGTGCGGCCGAAGAACCGGTGGCCGTGGGTGCGGAAGCCCTGGGCGTCCATGGCGTACGCGGCGCCGGTCTCGACGAAGTCCTCCGGCCGGTCCTGGCGGCGCGGGCGGTGGGCCTTGTCGTGGTTGACGCCCTGGCCGTCCTCGGCGAGGACGGCGACGGCGGCCTCGGCGGGGGCGCGGCGCCAGACGAAGGCGTGGAAGGAGGCGACCGTCACCGCCGTGTCGGCGCCGTCCTCCACCACCGCCGAGGCGACGCCGTCGACGTCGGCGGGGGTGATGAAGGGGCTGGTGCACTGGACGAGGAGGACGGCGTCGACCGGGCGGCCGTGCATCGACTCGTACGCGTCCATCGCGTGGATCACGGCCGACTCGCTGGTCGCGGTGTCGCCGGCGATGGCCGCCGGCCGCTGCACGGCCTCGGCGCCCGCGGCGCGGGCCGCGTCGGCGATCGCCGGGTCGTCGGTGGAGACCACGACGTCGGTGACCAGGCGGGCGCCGGTGCAGGCCCGTACGGCGCGGACGACGAGCGGGAGGCCGCCGACGGCCGCGAGGTTCTTGCCGGGCACGCCCTTGGAGCCGCCCCTGGCGGGGATCACGGCGAGGACGGTGGTCATGGAGGGGCGCTCCTTCGGGGGGTTCACAGTTCGCCCATGCGGCGGATGACGGGGGCGACGCGCTGGACGCCCTGGCGGTACGCGCCGCGCGCCGCCTCGCGGACCGCGTCGCGCACCACGCGCCGCAGGCCGGTGGGCGCCGCCTTCGGGGCCGCGCCGTGCAGCGGGGCGCCGTCGGGGCCGAGGTGGTGGCGGGCGAGGAGGGCCGGCAGATAGCCGGGCGCGGTGGCGGGGGTGTAGTACGGCGCGATCCTCGGCAGCTCCCGCTTGGTCAGCAGCTCGGCGACGCGCGCGCGGGCCGTGTCGAAGGCGCTGGCGTACGAGCCGTCGGCGGCGACGCCCTGCCGGTCCAGCCACTGCGGGTCCGGGTCGGGCCGGCGCCCGCCGTCGAGCTGGTCCCAGGAGGTCAGCAGGCCCGAGCCGAGGAAGTGGTGGTTGCCCAGGGCCTCGCGTACGCCCAGGTCGCTGAGGATCGCGGTGGGGATGCGGCGGTGCAGGGACTCCAGGGCGGCCGTGGAGGAGACGGTGACCAGCAGGTCGGTGCGGTCCAGCACCTCGCCCATGTGCCCGTAGACCAGGGAGAGGTTGGGCGGCAGGCCGCCGGGCAGCTTGTCGGCGAGCCGCTGGTAGGGCAGCTCCTCCAGGTGCGTGGTGTGCTCGCCGGGCTTGGAGCGCAGCTTGAGCAGCACCTCGCGGCCCGGGTGGAGCCGGGCGTGCTCGACGAGGCGCCGCAGCAGATAGGTGCGGTCGGCGCGGGACTCGGGCACGGAGGGCTGGGCGGCGAAGACGACGGTGTCGCGGTCGGCGCGCGCCGCGTAGGGGGCGCCGCCGAGGAAGGGCAGCGCGGCCTCGGTGACGGAGGAGGCGTCGGCGCCCACGCCCTCGTACACGGCGCGGAATCGGTCCGCGTCGTGGCGGGAGTTGGCGAGGACGACGTCCGCGCCGTGGCGCAGGAGCAGCCCGTCGGCGAGCTTCTCGTAGACGACGCCGACATAGCCGGTGACGACGACGGGCCGGCGGGGCAGCTCCAGGGCGGCGAGCCCGTGCAGCATGGCCTGGACGGCGCCGCCGACGAGGGCGAGGACGACCACGTCGTACTGCCCGTCCCGCACCGCCCGCAGGAACTCTCCTCCGGTCGCCTCGCGCAGGTCGTCCGCGCTCGCTCCGACCTCGGCGAGCTGGCGGGCCGTCGGAGTGGCCCGGCCGCGCAGCAGAAAGCCGCTCAGCTCGATGGAGGGATGCGGTGTGATGCGGCGCGCGGTGAGCGCGCCCCATTTCCACCGGGTGTCGGAGTCGGCGAGTACGGCGACCCGTACGGCCTCGCTGGTACGTGTTGGCACGTCGAGGACGTTAGAAAGGCATTCCGATTCACGGCCCAACGCGACCGCAACAGCGGGTTAACAGAGCGTCTACGGACGGGGATATAGCCCGGGAATCGGGCTGGTTAACAGATTCGACGCCCTGCGTTCACCGGCCGTCTCTCGCGCCTTCAGTACGAATGCCGGGGCCCGCCCTAGCCTCACGCAGGTGGTTAAGCTCTCCGTCATCGTGCCGTTTTACAACGTGCAGACATATGCCCCTGACACCCTCCGAAGTCTTCAGGCGAACGCCCGCGACGACTTCGAGTTCCTGCTGGTCGACGACTGCTCGACGGATGGGACGCCGGAGATCCTGGCGCGCGCGGAGCGTGAGGTTCCGGGCGCCCGGCTGATCAGACATGAGCAGAACGGCGGGCTCGCCACCGCGCGCAACACCGGCCTCGACGCCGCGTCCGGGGAGTACCTCACCTTCCTCGACGGCGACGACTGGCTGGCCCCCGGCCACTTCGCGCGGCTGCTGGCGGCCATGGAGGAGCTGGGCTGCGACTTCGTCCGCACCGACCATGTGCAGTGCACGGCGAGGGCCCGCACGGTCCACCGGGTGCCGGTCGGCCGCCGCGGCGAGGTGCTGCGGCCGCGCGACGCGATCCTGCCGGCGGACCGCTCGACCGGCGTCGACTACCCGTACGCCTGGGCCGGCATGTACCACCGGCGGCTCGCCGACCGGGGGCTGCTGCACTTCACCCACGGGCTGCGCACCGCCGAGGACCGGCCGTGGATCTGGCGGCTGCACCGCGAGGCGGAGTCGTTCGCCGCGGTCAGCCAGCTGGGCATCTTCTACCGGCGGGGCGTCGCCTCTTCGCTCACCCAGATCGGCGACAGCCGGCAGCTCGATTTCATCCGGGCATTCGACCAGGTGCTCGAAGAAACGGCGAAAGACCCGGATTCCGACCGACTGCTGCCCAAAGCCGTGCGTACCTACTGCGCGGTTATCTCCCATCATCTGGGTTCAATTGAGAGGTTCGAGCCGGCCGTGGCACGGAAATTGCGTTCGATGAGCGCCGCGGCGCTGAAGCGGATGCCGCAGGACGTGCTGAAGGACGCGCTGGACTCGATGGACGTCGAGCGCGCGTCCCGGCTGCGCAGGGTGCGCCGCCGGCCCGCCGCCCTGACCGCGGAGGCCGCGGCCTGATGCCTACGACACAGATCTTCTTCGCGTCCTCTCTGTACGGCGCCGCCACGCTGGCCGCCGCGCTCGACAGCGGCTGCTTCGCCGCTGCGGACCGGCGCCTGCTGCTGGTCGCCAACAACGCGACGACGCCGGAGACGACGCCCTCGCTCGACGAGATGACGGGCTTCGAGCGGCTGCGCGGCCGGTTCGACGACGTGGTCTCCTGGAACGAGGCCATCGCCCCCTTCCATCCGGGCGGCTGGTCCCCGCGCGCGGACGACGCCCCGATGTGGGAGCGGTATCTGCGGCTGCTGTGGGGGCTCGGCGACGACCGGATCGAGCTGGCCGTGGAGTCCATCCAGGTCAATCCGGCGCTCGCCGTCGCACAGCTCTTCCCGGACGCGACGCTGGACGTGTACGCGGACGGGCTGATGAGCTACGGGCCGACCCGCAACAAGATCGACCCGCTGGTCGGGGAGCGGGTGCGCCGCCTGTTCCATCTGGACCTGGTGCCGGGGCTTGAGCCTCTGCTGCTCGCCGAGTTCGGGGCACAGCCGCGGATCGTGCCGACGGAGGCGTTCGTCAAGGTCGTCGCGGAGCTCACGGACGCGGCGGCGGAGACGGCCGAGGCGGACGCGGCGGCCGAGGCGCGGCCGCCGTCGGACTCGGGCGAGGGACCGGCGCTGCTGCTCGGCCAGTATCTGGCGGCGCTCGGCATCATCACCGTCGCGGAGGAGGAGGCCCTCCATCTGCGCATGGTCCGCGGGGCGGTCGCGCTCGGCCACCGCCGGATCGTCTTCAAGCCGCACCCGACGGCCCCGGCGTCCTGGACGCGGGCGCTGGAGCGGGAGGCGGAGAAGCTGGACGCCGAGCTGACGGTCGTGGACCGGCCGCTGCTGGCGGAGGTGCTCTACAAGCAGCTGCGTCCGGCGCTGGTGGCGGGCTGCTTCTCGACGGCGCTGCTGACGGCCAGCACGTTCTACGGCATTCCGGTGGCCCGCGTCGGCACGGAGCCGCTGCTGGACCGGCTGACGCCGTACCAGAACAGCAACCGCGTCCCGCTGACGATCGTGGACGCGCTGATCCCGGACCTGGCGGAGGGCGAAGCGGGCGCGCCGAAGGCGGCGGACGAGTCGCTGACGGGGCTGATCAGCGCGGTGGGCTACGCGATGCAGCCGCAGCTGAGGCCGGATCTGCGCCCGGCGGCCGAGGCGTATCTGAGCGGCAGCCTGGGCGGCACGGGCGCGGGCGCAGGGGCCGGCGCTGGGACCGGCGCCGGTTCCGGTTCGCGCTCGGGCGCGTGGCGCTACTTCAAGCGGCGGCGGCTCACCGTGCTCGGGCTGCCGGGCGGGATCCCGGTGCCGAGGGGGGCCGCAGTGCGCAGGGTGGTGCGCAGGGCGCGCCGCCTGAAGAAGGCGGCGCTGGGCTGACGGCGACGGGGGTGCTGCCGGCCGGGCGGGGCGGGTGTTCGACCCCGCCCAGGTCGGGCCGCGGAGGTCACCGCCTGCTTCAGGCGACGTCAGGCGCTGCTGAGCGAGAGCTTCACCGCGAAGCCGAGGAAGAGCGCGCCGGCCGCCGACGTCACCCCGGCCGACAGCCTCTTGCGGCGGCGGAACGCGGCCGCGAGGTGGGTGCCGGTGAATATCAGCAGGGTCAGATAGAGGAAGCTCGCCAGCTGCGCGAGCGCCCCGAGCACCATGAAGGACAGTGCGGGATAGGCGTACCCCGGGTCGACGAACTGCACGAAGAAGGCGATGAAGAACAGGATCGCCTTGGGGTTGAACAGGCTGATCACCAACGCCCTGCGGAACGGCCGCTCGGCCGCCGCGGGCGCGTCCGAGCCCTCCGCCCCCTCGGCGGTGCGCTCGTGCCGGCCGCGCCACATCGACCAGGCCGCCCGGAGCATCCCGATCGCCAGCCAGGTCAGATAGCCGGCGCCGGCGAACTTCACGATCCCGAAGAGCAGGTCGTTGGCCTGGAGCAGCGAGGCCACGCCCGCCGCCGAGAGCACCATCAGGACGGTGTCGCCGCACCACACGCCGGCGGCGGCCCGGTAGCCCGTGCGCACACCGCGGCGGGCCGCGACGGAGAGCACGTACAGCGAGTTCGGTCCCGGCAGCAGAATGATCAGGGCAAGGCCGACGAGGTAGGTCGGAAGATCGGTGACACCCAGCATGAGGCGGAGTCTCGCACACGGGTACGACACTCCGCCTCCGCGTTTCGGATGGCGGAAACCGGTCGGCCGACACCCGCCGCCGAGACCGCGCCACACCAAGAAAGCGCAGCTCAGAGCCGCGGGGCTCAGCGCCCTCAGGGACTCGGAGGGCGACGCGCCCCCGCGCACGAGCTTGCGCGTTCGCCCCCGGCGCGCGCGCCGGGGGCGAACGCGCCGAGCGCCGCCCGGCTCAGACGGCGTCGCCGCTGAGGCCGAAGGCGAGGAACACCGCGCTCGGACTCGGCAGGCGGTCGGCAAACACGGCTCAGCACGGACTCAGCAGGCGGTCGGCAGACACGGCTCAGGGCGCGCCGCTCAGAACGCTCAGCTCAGGACCGCGCCGCTCAGAACGCCGCGCCGCTCAGAACGCGTCCGTCGGCACGTACGTCCCCCACACCTCCCGCAGCGCGCCGCACACCTCGCCCACCGTCGCCCGCGCCCGCAGCGCGTCCTTCATCGGGTAGAGGACGTTGTCCGTGCCCTCCGCCGCCTTCTTCAGCGCCGCCAGCGCCGCGTCCACCACGGCCTGGTCGCGCTCGGCCCGCAGCCTCGCCAGCCGCTCCGCCTGCTGCGCCTCGATCGCGGGGTCGACGCGCAGCGGCTCGTACGGCTCCTCCGCGTCCAGCGTGAAGCGGTTGACGCCGACCACCACGCGCTCGCCGCTGTCCGTCTCCTGCGCGATGCGGTAGGCGGAGCGCTCGATCTCGTTCTTCTGGAAGCCCTGCTCGATCGCACTGACCGCGCCGCCCAGGTCCTCGACCCGCTCCATCAGCGCGAGCGCCGCCGCCTCCACCTCGTCCGTCATCCGCTCGACGACATAGCTGCCGGCGAACGGGTCGACGGTGGCGGTGACGTCCGTCTCGTACGCCAGGACCTGCTGGGTACGGAGCGCGAGCCGCGCCGACTTGTCGGTCGGCAGCGCGATCGCCTCGTCGAAGGAGTTGGTGTGCAGCGACTGGGTGCCGCCGAGGACGGCCGCGAGCCCCTGCACGGCCACCCGCACCAGGTTCACCTCGGGCTGCTGGGCCGTCAGCTGCACCCCGGCGGTCTGGGTGTGGAAGCGCAGCATCTGCGACTTGGGGTTCTTCGCGCCGAACTCGTCGCGCATGATCCGGGCCCAGATGCGGCGGGCCGCGCGGAACTTGGCGACCTCCTCCAGGATCGTCGTGCGCGAGACGAAGAAGAAGGAGAGCCGGGGCGCGAAGTCGTCGACGTCCATGCCGGCGGCCACGGCGGTGCGGACGTACTCGATGCCGTCCGCGAGCGTGAAGGCGATCTCCTGCGCGGGCGAGGCGCCGGCCTCCGCCATGTGGTAGCCGGAGATCGAGATGGTGTTCCACTTCGGGATCTCGGCCCGGCAGTACTTGAAGACGTCGGCGATCAGCCGCAGCGACGGCTTGGGCGGGAAGATGTACGTGCCGCGGGCGATGTACTCCTTCAGCACGTCGTTCTGGATCGTGCCGGTGAGCTGGTCCGCGGGGACGCCCTGCTCCTCGCCGACGAGCTGGTAGAGCAGGAGCAGCAGCGCGGCCGGGGCGTTGATCGTCATCGAGGTGGAGACCTTGTCCAGCGGGATCCCGCCGAACAGCACCCGCATGTCGTCGACCGAGTCGATGGCGACGCCGACCTTGCCGACCTCGCCGTGCGCGATCGGCGCGTCCGAGTCGTGGCCCATCTGGGTCGGCAGGTCGAAGGCGACGGACAGGCCCATCGTGCCGTTGGCGATCAGCTGCTTGTACCGGGCGTTGGACTCGACGGCGGTGCCGAAACCGGCGTACTGGCGCATCGTCCAGGGACGGCCGGTGTACATCGAGGGGTAGACACCGCGGGTGTAGGGGTACGAACCGGGCTCGCCCAGCTTCTCCGCGGGGTCCCACCCGTCCTGTGCGCCCGGCCCGTAGACCGGTTCGATGGGCAGTCCCGACTCGGACTCGCGCGCCATGAGCGTGTGCCTCCCGCTGTTGCTACTGGCTGGTAACTATCCTCGCGACGGACTGTAGCGGCGGGCGCCCGACGGATGGAGAGGCGCTCGCTGGGACCTTGCTCACAGACCCGGCAGGCGTCTCCCCCTCATGATGCGCGGGATTGCGCAACCGGGCAGGACGGGAATCTGTCCATAGGGACACAGGAGATACAGGGGACAGGGGGGCGTCGATGCTCAGGAAACCCGCCATAGGCAGATCGCGCGGATCGCTCGGCTCGCACCGTTCGGCCGTGCCGCGGTCCGCCGTCCGCACCTCGCTGGCCGTCGCGGCCGTGCTGACCGTGACGGCCGGCTGCACCGCCCAGGCGGTGACCCCGTCGCCGGCGCGGGCCGACGACAAGCCCGCCGCAACACCCGCCGCCACGCCGTCCGGCACGCCCTCCGGCGCGGCGAAGCCCTCGCCGACCGCCTCCAAGCCCCCTGCCAAGACGCCCTCGAAGACGCCCTCGGCGACTGACTCGGCCACCCCCGGCCCGTCCCCGTCCGGCCCGGCGCCCAAGGTCCTCATGGAGCGCGGCGCCAAGGGCGACCAAGTGCGCGAGCTGCAGGCGCGGCTGGCGCAGATCGGCTGGTTCGACGACCGGCCCAGCGGTACGTACGGTCCGGTGACGACCGCCGCCGTCAAGGGCTTCCAGGGCAAGCGAGGCCTGCCCGCGACCGGCGCCACGGACACAGCGACCTGGCAGAGGCTGCTCGGCATGACGACGAAGCCGACGCGCGAGGAGCTGGACGGCACGGCCGTCGCCAAGCCCTCGGCGAAGCTGGACCCGCGCTGCAAGACCGGTCGGGTGATGTGCGTCAGCAAGACCACCCGGACGCTGTCCTGGGTGGTCGACGGCAAGGTGCTCTCGACGATGGACGTGCGCTTCGGCTCGCAGTACACGCCGACGCGCGAGGGCGTGTTCTCGGTGGGCTGGAAGTCCCGGCACCACGTCTCGACGATCTACAAGACGCCCATGCCGTACGCGATGTTCTTCAGCGGCGGCCAGGCGGTGCACTACTCCTCGGACTTCGCGGCCCGCGGCTACAACGGCGCTTCGCACGGCTGTGTGAACGTCCGGGACGAGGGGAAGATCGCCGCGCTCTTCGCTCAGGTCCGCACCGGCGACAAGGTCGTCGTCTACTGGTGACGCGAAGCTCGGCGTCTTGGGCGGCGGGGCGCGGGCCCGGCCGCGGCCCGGGAGGCGGGCCAGAGCGGGCTGGAAGCGGAGAGAGGCGCGGGCGGGACCGGGGGAACGTGTCCCGCCCGCGCCGATGCGCCGAGCCGTAGGTACGGGGGGAACCCCGGCTCAGGCGCAGCCGATGACCAGTCGGCTCACTTATTACTGCGCCACTGACTCAAAAAACGTCACACCTGGGCCGGAGGCTCGATCGGAACAGGTTCGGCGAGCGGCTCCACACGACGCTCAGCCCCGCCAGTGCTGCGGAGAAGTCGCAGCTCAGGACGGGTTCAGCTGAAGGGTGGGATGCGCCTGGGGCGCGCGCTCGGTGAGCGCGGGGGCAGGCGCGCCGGGCGCGCCGGGAGACCAGGCGGCACGCGGCAGCCTGCCGGGCTTGCCGCCTTCGGAGCCGTTGCTCTCGCCGCCGTCGTCTTCGGCGCCGTTGTCGCCGTCGCCGTCGCCGCCGTCCGTGCCGCCGTCGCCCCTGCTGCCGTCCTTGGCGGCGCCGATCAGCCGGTCGCAGAAATTCTTCACGCCGTCCGGGCCCTTGGCCGCCTTCTCCAGGAGGAGCCTGTGCTCGGGCTTCATGCTGCCGCCGCGGTAGTCGCGGCAGGCCGCGAGGGTCTTGCGGTACCACTCGCGGTTGCGGTCGCGGATCTTGTCCTCGGGAGAGCCGCTGGGCGAGGCGGACGCGCCGCCGGTCGGCTCCCCGGTGGGGCTGCCGCTCGCCTTGCCCGGCTCGCCGCTCGCGTCGGGGCTCGGCGGGGGCGTCGTGGAGGGGGCGGGGTTCTCCTCGGGGGGCAGCGGGGACGGGAGCGCCTGCCGGTCCTCGGGCGACGGGCTCTTCAGCGGTCCGGGGGTCTCAGCGGCAGAGACGGAGGAGCCGGGCAGCGGCTCCTCGCCGCCGAAAGGGAGCACGCCGGCGCCCGCCGCGACCGCGACGCCGCCGAGCGCGCAGCCGGCCACCGCCGCGGCGATCCCGAAGCGCACCGGACGCCCGAAGCGCAGCATGCGCGGCGGTCTGGGCGGGTGCGCGAGCCGCACGGTTCCCAGGAGGTCGCCCGCGGGCACGGCGGAGTCCGCCCTGGCCTTGCGGAACGCGGCCATGGCGGCTGCCTCGCCGGGCATCTCGCCGTCGTCGTCGAAGGTGGTCCGGCGCGCGGAGTTCAGCGCTCCGGACAGTCGCGCGGCCTGGACACGGGCGTGTTCGTCAGCGGCCTCGACAGGTTCGCCGCGCAGCAGTCGCTCCGCCGAATCCTTGTCAAGCCACTCGTACCGCTCGTCGGCCATCACATGTCCTTCTGCGTCCGCAGGCGTGAATGCGTCACACCAGCGGGGGCCGTCGCGCCCGGCCGGGGGCCGCGCTGAGACGGTACTGCGTCGAGATCCGGCGCGCGTTCGGCGGGCTGCGCCCCGCCTGGTCCGGCGACCGCTCCGGCGCCGTGGGCCATGCCGTCGTGGTCCGCGCAGCCGGGTTCCTGGGGCAGGTCGGCGGTGTCCGCGCCGAGCAGCTCGGCCAGTCGTTTCAGCCCGCGGTGGGCGGCGGTGCGCACGGCCCCGGGCCGCTTTCCGAGGGTCTTGGCCGCGCTCTTGGCGTCGAGGCCGACGACGACGCGCAGCACGACGGCCTCGGCCTGGTCCTGCGGCAGCTGGGCTATGAGCGCCATGGTGTCGCCGGTGGAGAGGGACTCCATGGCCAGGGCCGCGGTGTCGGACTCGGCGGGCTTGCCGGTCAGCTCGGTCTCGTCGCCGCCGACGGCGGGGCGCCGGCCTCGCATGCGTATGTGGTCGAGTGCGCGGTTGCGGGCGATGCGTGCGGCCCAGCCGCGGAAGCGGTCCGCGTCGCCGCTGAACCGGTCGAGGTCGCGGGCTATCTGCAGCCACGCCTCGGACGCGACGTCCTCCGCCTCCGGCTCGCCGACCAGAGTGCGCACATAACCGAGCAGCCGCGGGTGCACGGCGCGGTACACAGTACGGAACGCTCTCTCGTCCCCGTCCTGTGCCGCGAGCACCGCGGCGGTCAGCTCCGCGTCGTCCCCCAGCACTACCTCAACCTGTCTTGAATCGCAGCTGGTCACTGCTGCCGCGCCACCCTGCGCGAACCAGCACGCTACGTCGTCGTCGGGCCCTGCGTCCATGCCTTGTACAACCTGCAACAAAATCCTGACTTCAGCGCGGTGTGACAGAAAACGCACTCACGGCGCTGAAGGAAGTACGGGGCGGCACTGCGGCCCCGGCGGACGACGACCGGGGCCTCTCCTGTGGGGGGTGGCGGCCCCGGTCGTCCTTCCACCCTCCATCCTGCCCTGCCGCTCCGTCATCGCCGGACGCGTGCGCGCCGCGAGAGGGCCGCGCGCAGCACCCGCTGCCCCTCGGTGGACAGATCCAGAGCGGCCCGCAGCCCGCCGCCGTGGGCGTCCGCGTCCGCGAGGATCTCCAGTATCTGCATCTGTCTGCGCAGTTCGCCCGAGACGAGCGGTCCCGCGCCCTCCGGCTCGCCCTCGCGGCAGCGCTTGATCAGCTCGGCCCCGTCGGAGCCGCCCGGGCCCGCGTCGAAGCGCTGGTGGAGTTCGAGCGCGGCGAGGGAGCACGCGTCGGACCACTGCCGCAGCCCGGCCGGCTCCCACTCGGAGGGCGCCGCGCCCAGCATCTTCCGTACGACGGCGGCGTCTTCGTCCTCGACGGTCGCGCTCTCCATGGTCTCCCTGGCTGCGGCGAGCCGTTCGGCCCAGTCCTCCTCGCCGCCGGCGAGTCCCGCCCACAGCGGGCGCGGCGCGTCGGCCTCGGGCGCCAGCAGCGGCAGACAGCGGTCCAGGCACGCGAGTCCACTCGCGGCCAGGCCTCGCTCATCCGCCTGAGCGATCAGTTCCGTCAGGCTTCTCGACGCCATATGGACGCCTCCCATCGCGGACGCAGTACTTCCTCTTACTGCGCCTCATGGCTCGAATGCGTCACTCCGGGAGGCCCGGAATCCCCAGCCCACCAAGGAATCGGAAGAAGAGTTCCTCGGCAAGCGGTTCCGTCCGATTGGCGGAAAATAGCTCCCTCAACGGCACTTCGGCCGGAACCCCGCCCACCTCTTCCGCCCGCTCGACGGACCCTCGACAGCGAGGCCTCCAGGGCGCGTTCAGCCGCCGCCGACGCGCTCGAGGACGGCGTCCGCACAGCCGTCGGGGTCGCCCTGCGCGAGCAGCAGCGGCGCCGACGACGTGCCGCCGACCGCCAGATACTGCGCCCGGGAGGGGCTGTCGTCCCACAGCCCGCCGCCCTTGAGTCCGAGCCTGACGCGCCGCCCGTCCCCGCCGTCGACCGGCTCGTCGCTCCAGGTCCCGGTCCCGTCGAAGCGCCGCTGCGGCGCCTCGCCGTCCGCGTCCAGGTCGTCGAGGTCGACGGGCCACCGCTCCACCGCGGCAGCGGACTTCCCGTCCTTCCCGGGAGGAGAGAGGACGATCCGCATGCCGTGCGGTCCCTCGTACGTGCCGGCGCGGACGACCGCCGAGCCGTCCGAGACCGGCCGGGGGCACTCCTCCCCCAGGACCGACACGGCGACGCAGCCCAGCGGAAGGACGACCAGGAACGCCACCGCCAGGCAGACCTTCCGAGCACGCGTGCGCACCAGCCGGCCCGGCGCACGCCACGCCGCCGACGACTTCATGGACATCAGGACCCCTTGGGACTGAGCCGCTCGGTCCAGGTGATCGTCTCCTCGATGTCACGCCCGGGACCGTATTCGTGATTGAGCTTCTGCTGCCATTTCTGATAGCCGGGCAGGAAGGACTCCATGTCGGTGTCGTTGGTGAGCCGGTACTGGACGATCACCTTGCCGTCGTCGTCGATCCCCTTCACCTCGTAGTCGACGTCGAACGAGCCGAGCAGGGACTGGGCCTCGTTGGTGTCGCCGCCCCAGAGGTTGTCGATGCCGGAGAGCCCGGCCATGTCCTTGGCGTAGGTGCCGACCTGGGTGGGGAGTCCGTCGGACGAGATCTTGTGCTTCACCCGGCCCGACCCGTTGCCCTCCTCCCACTGCTTGAGCGTGTCGGCCCTGATGTCCTTCATGCTCTCGCTCTGCCGCAGCTGCTCGGTGAACTTGTCGCCCATGTTGAACTGCTGGTCGTGGCGGCCGGTGCCGGTCGCCCAGTCGGTGAGCAGCTCGCGCGGAGTGGTGTCGTTGCGGTCCGGGTAGGGCTCCAGGCCCTGCTGGTCGCGCTCGAGGGCGTTGAGGCGGTCGTCGCCGATGTCGCCGGTGTGGTTGATGTCGGAGCGCGTCCTGCCCTGGTTGAACCACCGGTCGACGCCGATGTTCTCCTGGACCGTGATCGCGAGATGCTGGTCGGCGAGCGAGCCCCGGCGCAGGATGTCGTTGATCTCGGCCTGGGCCTCCTCGATCTCCTTCTTCTCGTCCTTCTCCGGGCCGCCCACCTTGCACACGCCGTCCGAGACCAGCTTGGACACCCCGCCGTCGTCGCCGACGTGCATGCCCTTGGCGCGCGCCCGCTCCACCGCGCCCTTCAGCTCTTTCTGAATCGCCACGAGTTCGCCGGCGCCGTCCTTCAGCGCCGCTTCCATGGCCTGGGCCACCTTGGCCGCGGCGGCGAGCTGGCGCTCGATGTCGTCGATCTGCGCCCAGGCGTACGGGGCGGCCATGCCCTCCCAGTACCCCTTGTCCCGCAGCGCCTTGAGCACCTCGTCGCGCATCCGGCGGGAGAGTCCGTCGACGTCCTTCGCGGCCTGGCCCCACTTCAGCGACAGGGTCGTCAGCTTGCCGAAGTCGGAGCCCACGAGGTCCTTGTAGAGCGCCGGCATCAGAACCCCCACCGGTTGTAGACGGGGTTCTGCACGAGCGGGGGGTGCGGTGGAAGGCCGGGATCGGCCATCGACCCGCCGCCTCTGCGGATCCGGTCCTCCAGGTCGTGCTCGTTGCCCTTGTAGTCGCGCGACGCCAGCCTGAGGCTCTCCGAGATATTGGCGATCCAGCCGCTCACCAGCCCCGCCTGCTCCTCCCAGTGCCTGGCCGAGCTCTTCAGCGCCGGGCCGGTCTCGAGGTCGCCCACGGCGGCGATGGCCGCGAGCGTGTCCGTCTCGAGCGAGGCCGCGGCCTTGTAGAAGACGGTGTAGATCTCGTCGGCCTTGCCCGCGGCCCCCTCCAGGACCTTGCCCTCGATCTTCAGATCCGTGGCCACCGGGCCGTGCACGCCCGGCGGGAGGGTGCGCGCGGGCGGCTTGGGCGCCAGCGGGTCGTAGATGTTCGGGGCGCCCGGGCTCGCCTGCAGCGGCCCTGGCGCCAGGCCCGCCGACTGCCCCGGCGGCTTCCACAGCACGCCCTCCGGCAGGGTGTCCTTGCCCTTGGGTGCTTCGCTGGCCATGCGCACTCCGTTCCGTCCCCCGTCGACCGTGCCCGGCGCGGCTCAGCGCTCGGCACGCCGGCGCGCACTCCCCTGGCGCGCCCCTCTCACGGCACCCGGAGATGGTAAGCGGCCCGGTGCGGCCCGCGCATGAGTACCCGTACCCAGGCGTGCGCCCCTGGCGGCCGCGTCAGTCCGGGAGGCCGGGGATCCCCAGCGCGCCGAGGAAGCGGAAGAAGAGCTCCTCGGCGAGCGGCTCCGGCCGGGCGGCGGCGAGGACCTGCCCCAGCGGCTCCTCGGACGGCGCCGTGCCCGCCTCGGCCGCCCACTCCAGGGCCCGCAGCACCGCCTCGTCGGCGGGCAGGAAGAGGTCGTCGACGACCATGCCGTTGGCGTCGAGGAAGCCGGCCATGGTCTCCCTGGCCAGGCACGCGTACCAGGAGCCGCTCTGCGGGGCCGAGGCCTCCACGGCCACGCAGGCGCTGTCCATCACATAGCCGAAGAGCACCGGCGACCCCATCGACCGGGCGAGCGCCCCCATGTCGCCGATGTCCGGCTCGCTGGGATGCTGCCAGATCTGCCAGCCGTCCGGGCGCTGCTGGAACAGCGTCAGATTCGCCCGCACTCCCGCGAGCGCGTCCTGCTCCGCGAGCGAGCGCTCGCTCCTGCCCACCACGTAGTAACCCGAGAACCCCATGTCCTGCTCCCCCCTGTGCTGACCCAAGCGTGACGGGGAGAGCCACCCGCGCGTCACTCACACACTATTGCGCCACACCCCTGTTACATTCTGCTCACATGCAACGCGGCTTATGCGGCCAGTAGTTGGCCGCAGCGGCCCCACGCGCCCGCGGTGTGAGCCCGCGCGCCCCCGGGCGGGCTCACACCGCGACTTCGTCGTCTTCGCTCCTCGGTCGTTCAGACCGCCGCCGGCGCCGCCTCGCCCGGCGCGGGCGCACCGCCCGTCGCCTTGGTGTGCTGCATCCGCGTGAGGCGCCGGACGAAGAGGATCGCCAGCACGGCGGCCACGATGTCGAGGACCGTGCTGAACATCAGCGTGTTCGCGGCCGACCGCAGCTCCTCGGCCGAGTCGGCCCGGTCGTACTGCTTGCTCGCGATCCGTTCGATCGCGAAGCTCACGACCATCACCGTCCACCAGAGGTTCAGGGCGGATCGCCCGTCGCCCTTGGCGCCCGCGTACGGGTCGGGGCGGCTCGCCGTCCACACGTCGCCGGCGATCTGGCGCGGGATCCAGAGGTTGGCGATCGGGATGAACCAGCTGCCGATCGCCCAGCCCTTGCCGCGCTGCATCAGATCCGGCGCGAAGACCTCGGCGTTCGACCGCACCCGGTAGAACCAGACGATGAAGACGGCGGCGGTGGCGACCAGCGCGAGGAGCTGCAGCGCGCTTCCGCCGACCATCAGCCAGTCGGCGCGCTCCAGGTCCTCGTCGGAGTACGCGGCGACGTCGCCGTCGATCACGCTGCCCATCAGGGACCGCAGGTTGACGGCGGTGGAGAAGGCGAAGGCGTCCGCGAGGACGACGAAGGCGAGCAGCGCCACGACGGCGTGCGAGAGCCCGACCGGCGAGCGCAGCACCGGCCCCACCGGCCCCATCGGGTACGGGCCGGGCGCCGGCACGGGCTGCGGGGCGGCGGCCGGCGCACCGGCCGCCGCCGCGCATCTCTCGCAGCGCTCCTGTCCGTGACTGGCTGTGTTCGTTGTGCAGTCGGTGCAGAGCATGGCTGTGCGGACCCCCCACGGGCGAGAAGAGGACGCCCCTCCCCCAGGGCGTCAGGCGATCACGGCCGCGCTCACGGCGACCGCGAGCGACCGCGCGCGGGGCGCGCGGTCGCTCGCCGGAAGATACGCGTCGGGCGCGAGCGCCGTCCATCGCGTGTCCGCAGCTCAGCCCAGCTGGTTCGCCAGCGCCGTGAAGCCCGCCCAGTCCAGCGGCGGCTGTCCCGGCGTCCACAGCTTCTGGGACACCGCCCGCAGCGGCATCCGGATGCCCGCCGCCACCTGCTCCTCGGTCTGGGCGCCGGAGAGGTCGCACCAGACGGCGAGCCGGCCGCCCAGGATCTGGTCGGAGTAGCGCGCGGGGACGGGCGTCGTGCCGCGCAGCACCAGCGGGGTCCACTCCTCGTAGATGCGCCGGCCGGTGGGGTACGTGAACTCGTTCGGCTCGCCGAGCACGTAGTAGAGGTACTCGTCGTTGAGGTTGACCACCTTGCGGCCCTCCGCCAGATACTCCTCCGGCGGCCGCGCCCCGATCTCCTTGCCGGTCCAGTACTCGACCTCGACGTCCTTGTCGCCGGAGACCACTCCGCCGCGGAAGAAGCCGTCGTTCCACGCCTTGGGCCGCTTGTCCGCCTCGCGGACGGTCGCCGCGCGGTCGTTCAGCCAGCCGGTCGCCAGGTCCTGGACGCGGGCCTGCGCTCCGTACTCCTGCACGGCCGCCTGGGCGAGCTGCGGATAGGAGGCCTCGGGGTTCGACACGGTCAGCGCCTGGTACTCGTCGGCGCCGATGTGGAACCAGGCCCCGGGGAACAGCTCCGCGTACTCGCGCAGCAGGTCGTCCACGATCTGAGCGGACTGGGGGTTCGAGATGTCGACGGCTCCCTGCCGCGGCACGCCCTGGACGTTGCGGAGCTGGAGCTGCGGGTGGGCCTTCATGACCGCGCCCAGGTGCCCCGGCGAGTCGATCTCGGGCACGACGGTGATGTGCAGGCTCTGCGCGAGGGCGATGATCTTGCGCACCTCGGCCTTGCTGAGGTGCTGCTCGGAGACGACCTCGGGGTGCGAGTCGGAGGCTATTCGGAAGCCCTGGTCGTCGGAGAAGTGCAGGCCCAGCTGGTTGAGCTTGAGGTCGGCCATCTCGCGCAGCCGCGCCTCGATCCAGGCCGCGGTGAAATGCTTGCGCGCGATGTCCAGGTTGAGCCCGCGCTGCGGCCGATCGGGCTGGTCGCGTACGACGCCCTCGGGCATCGCGCCGCCCGAGCGCAGCGACTGCTTGAGGGTCCGGGTGCCGTAGAAGACCCCGGCCTGGTCGGCTCCGGTGATCTTGACCCGTCCGTCGCGGGCGACGAGGGTGTACGACTCGCCCTTCCCGCCGGACCCGAGCGCCAGCTCCACGTCTCCGGCGCGTGCGGGGACCTCGCCCCGGTAGGCGATCTTCAGCTCCCCGGCTATCAGCCGTCCCTCGTCGGCGAGCTCCTCGTCGCCCTCGGCTATCACGACCCCGCGCCCGGGTCCTGGCTTCCAGCCCGGCCCGCGGGCGGCCTCGTGGTCGCGCACGGAGGGGATGACGGCGGGCGGCTTGGAGAGCGGGTACACCCGTGTGGGTGAAGGCGACACGGAGGGCGTGGGCGCCTGTGCGCGCGCCTCGTCCTGTGCGTCGCCGCTCCCGGGTCTCTGCGGTGCGTCGCCACGGCTCTCCCCCGAGCAGCCGGTCAGCGCCAGCGACAGCGCCGCCCCCAGAGAAACCATGACGCCTGTGACCCGCGCGCCTCGAGAGTCCCACATCACCCGCAAACCTCCTTTATGCCGCCAAATGCTGACGAAACACCCCCATCATCGTCCATTCCCTGAGCTGAAACCCTCCCATCCGGGTGAAAATCGTGCATCTTCGGACAGCTACCATCCGCCGTCGACAGCGTTTCACCTTGGCGTCCCGGCAGTCTCATGCCCCACAGCGGCCACCTGAGCCCCGCCCACAACCCCCACGACCGCCGCCACTCCACCACACCTCCCGCCCGCGCACCCTCGCCCGTTACCGGCCCGCCTGCCCCCGGATCCGCCCGCCCAACGCCACGGCCCGCCCGGCCGACCTCTCCGAGGCGCTCGCCCACGAGTCCTCCGCCGCCCCCGCACCGCGGGCGCCCGGCAGGCCGCCCGCGCGGCGCACGAGAGCCGCTTGGGGCGCGCCTTCGCGATCCGCCCGGCCGGGCACCGCCCCGAGGAGCACCTCGACCAAGCGCCGGCCCCCATCCGCACCCGGCTCGCCCGCGCCCGACTGGCACATGTAGTGGCCAACCATCCGGAAACAGACGCCGCGGGGGCTTCCCGATAGCCCGTCCGAGGCTGTTTGATTGCCGGTTTGATCACACCTGAGGACCCCGGGCGAACGAACCGACAACTCGTCGCTACGATGGCCGGGGCCGGTGGACCGTACCCGGCCGGGCCAGACCGACACCCACAAGCCGGCAGGCCCTAATCCCCGCTCCCGGAGGGTTCTTCCGTGCCGGCTGGAACGCTGTACCGCGGCCGGGAAGGAATGTGGTCATGGGTGGCTCATCGAGTCACCGGCGTCCTCATCTTCTTCTTCCTGTTCGTACATGTGCTGGACACCGCTCTCGTGCGCGTCTCCCCCGAGGCGTACGACGACGTCGTAGCCACGTACAAGACGCCGATCGTCGCGCTTCTCGAATACGGCCTGGTGGCCGCGATTCTCTTCCACGCGCTCAACGGCCTGCGTGTCATCGCCGTGGACTTCTGGTCCAAGGGCCCGCGCTACCAGAAGCAGATGCTCTGGACCGTCATGGTCGTCTGGTTCGTCCTGATGGTCGGCGCCCTGTACCCGGTGCTCGGCCACGCCGTCCGCGAAGTCTTCGGGGAGTGACGCCAGAAATGTCCGCTGACACCTCCGCTGTCGGCCAGGTCGAGGCCGTAGGCCTCTACGACGCCGACAACCCGGCCCCGTACATCGAGGCCCCGCGCAAGCGCACCAAGAAGACCCCGCGCTCGACCCGCGGCAACTTCGAGATGGCCGCATGGCTCTTCATGCGCCTGTCCGGCGTGGTCCTGGTCGTCCTGGTCATCGGCCACCTGCTCATCCAGCTCGTGCTGGACGGCGGCGTCTCCAAGATCGGCTTCGCCTTCGTGGCCGGCCGCTGGGCCTCGCCGTTCTGGCAGACCTGGGACCTGCTGATGCTGTGGCTCGCCATGCTGCACGGCGCGAACGGCCTGCGTACCGTCATCAACGACTACGCGGAGCGTCCGAACACGCGCCTGTGGCTGAAGGGCCTGCTGTACACCGCCACGGTGTTCACCATCCTGCTGGGCACGCTGGTGATCTTCACCTTCGACCCGAACATCCGCTAGGCACGGGGCTGAGGTTTCTCCCATGAAGATTCACAAGTACGACACCGTCATCGTCGGCGCCGGCGGCGCCGGCATGCGCGCCGCGATCGAGTCGACGAAGCGCAGCCGCACCGCGGTGCTGACCAAGCTGTACCCCACCCGCTCCCACACGGGCGCCGCGCAGGGCGGCATGGCCGCCGCGCTCGCCAACGTGGAAGAGGACAACTGGGAGTGGCACACCTTCGACACGGTCAAGGGCGGTGACTACCTGGTCGACCAGGACGCCGCCGAGATCCTGGCGAAGGAGGCCATCGACGCGGTCCTGGACCTCGAGAAGATGGGCCTGCCGTTCAACCGCACCCCGGACGGCACCATCGACCAGCGCCGCTTCGGCGGCCACTCGCGCAACCACGGCGAGGCCCCGGTCCGCCGGTCCTGCTACGCCGCGGACCGCACCGGCCACATGATCCTCCAGACGCTGTACCAGAACTGCGTCAAAGAGGGCGTGGAGTTCTTCAACGAGTTCTACGTCCTGGACCAGCTGATCACCGAAGACCCCGAGACGGGCGTCAAGAAGTCGGCCGGCGTGGTCGCCTACGAGCTGGCCACCGGCGAGATCCACGTCTTCCAGGCGAAGGCCGTCATCTACGCCTCCGGCGGCACCGGCAAGTTCTTCAAGGTGACCTCCAACGCGCACACCCTCACCGGCGACGGCCAGGCGGCCTGCTACCGGCGCGGTCTGCCGCTGGAGGACATGGAGTTCTTCCAGTTCCACCCGACGGGCATCTGGCGCATGGGCATCCTGCTGACGGAGGGCGCCCGCGGCGAGGGCGGCATCCTGCGCAACAAGGACGGCGAGCGCTTCATGGAGAAGTACGCGCCCGTCATGAAGGACCTCGCCTCGCGTGACGTCGTCTCGCGCTCCATCTACACGGAGATCCGCGAGGGCCGCGGCTGCGGTCCCGAGGGCGACCACGTCTACCTGGACCTGACCCACCTGCCGCCGGAGCAGCTGGACGCCAAGCTCCCGGACATCACCGAGTTCGCGCGGACGTACCTCGGCATCGAGCCCTACACGGACCCGATCCCGATCCAGCCGACCGCGCACTACGCCATGGGCGGCATCCCGACCAACGTCGAGGGCGAGGTGCTGAGCGACAACACCACCGTCGTCCCGGGCCTGTACGCCGCCGGCGAGGTCGCCTGCGTCTCGGTGCACGGCGCCAACCGCCTGGGCACGAACTCGCTGCTCGACATCAACGTGTTCGGCAAGCGGGCCGGCATCGCCGCCGCCGAGTACTCGGCGAAGGCCGAGTACGTCGAGCTGCCCGAGGACCCGGCCTCCCTCGTGGTGAGCCAGGTCGAGCGGCTGCGCAGCTCCACCGGCTCGGAGCGGGTCGCGGTGATCCGCAAGGAGCTCCAGGAGACGATGGACGCCAATGTGATGGTGTTCCGCACCGAGCAGACGATCAAGACGGCGGTCGAGAAGATCGCCGAGCTGCGCGAGCGCTATCTGAACGTGTCCATCCAGGACAAGGGCAAGCGGTTCAACACCGACCTGCTCGAGGCGATCGAGCTGGGCAACCTGCTCGACCTGGCCGAGGTCATGGCCGTCTCCGCGCTCGCGCGCAAGGAGTCCCGCGGCGGTCACTACCGCGAGGACTACCCGAACCGCGACGACGTCAACTTCATGCGCCACACCATGGCGTACCGCGAGGTCGGCGACGACGGCTCCGAGACCGTCCGTCTCGACTACAAGCCGGTCGTCCAGACCCGCTACCAGCCGATGGAGCGTAAGTACTGATGGCTACCCCCGTACTGGACAAGGTCGAGGCGGAATCCGCCGCCTCGCCGTACATCACGGTCACCTTCCGGGTCCGCCGCTTCAACCCCGAGGTCTCCGACGAGGCCCAGTGGCAGGACTTCCCGATCGAGATCGACCCGAAGGAGCGCGTGCTCGACGGTCTCCACAAGATCAAGTGGGACGTCGACGGCTCGCTCACCTTCCGGCGCTCCTGCGCGCACGGCATCTGCGGCTCCGACGCGATGCGGATCAACGGCAAGAACAGGCTCGCCTGCAAGACGCTGATCAAGGACATCAACCCGGAGAAGCCCATCACGGTCGAGCCCATCAAGGGCCTGACGGTCCTGAAGGACCTCGTCGTGGACATGGAGCCGTTCTTCCAGGCGTACCGCGACGTCATGCCGTTCCTGATCACCAAGGGGAACGAGCCGACGCGCGAGCGTCTGCAGAGCGCCGAGGACCGCGAGCGCTTCGACGACACCACCAAGTGCATCCTGTGCGCGGCGTGCACGTCGTCGTGCCCGGTGTTCTGGAACGACGGGCAGTACTTCGGCCCGGCGGCGATCGTCAACGCCCACCGCTTCATCTTCGACTCGCGCGACGAGGCCGGAGAGCAGCGGCTGGAGATCCTCAACGACAAGGACGGCGTGTGGCGCTGCCGCACGACGTTCAACTGCACCGACGCGTGCCCGCGTGGCATCGAGGTCACCAAGGCGATCCAGGAAGTGAAGCGCGCGCTGATCACGCGTCGCTTCTGAGCCTGGCTCTGCTGCCGCGTCGGCTGCCGCTTCGGCTTCTGAGCGCCTGACCGGCGCGCACGCACGTGCTCGCCCGGCCATCGGCTCGTGTGCTGGACGAGGGCCCTGCCTCACCTTCGGGAGAGGCGGGGCCCTTCGCCGTGCCAAGCCCCCCGGCCGGCTCCGGGCCCCGCTCCTCCCCCCTCCCCCTCTCGTCCCCCTCAGCCCCCCGCCAGGGGAACGAGTCTGAGAAAGGCGACCTCCGCGGCGTCGGCGAGCTCGACCTCTTGGTCCAGCTCCGCTATCTGGCGGTCGCCCACCAGCACCAGGAAGCCGTTCCGGCCGAAGGCCGCGAGCGCGTGCTCGTACGCCCGGCCTGCCTCCTGGCCGTCCCCCGCCTCCTCGTACACCCTGCGCCGTATCAGCTCGCGCAGCGCGAGACGCTCCTCCGCGACGTCCAGCCCCAGGACGGCGCGGCGGTCCCCCGATGTCGTCTCGTCGACGAAGGTCACCTTTCCCATGCCGAGAAACGTAGAGGGCGCCACTGACAATCGACCCGCGGGCCGAGGCCGAGGGGGGCATTGTCAGCGGCAGGCCGTACCTTCGAGGGGAGTTGAGCTCGGGGAGGGGACCGGCATCATGACAGCGACGGCGTCGACGGACGGCCTGGAGGACAGGCTGTACGAAGCGGGGGCACGGCAGCGCGCCGACGGCGGGCGGCCGGTGCGGAAGCTGCTGGAGTCCCTCGCCGAGCCCGACCTGCGCCGGGCCGCCCTCTGGTTCCACCGGAGTCTGTGCGAGGGCGCCGGCGACCCGGTCACGCTGGCCGCGCTGGGCTGGCTGGCGGAGCAGCGGCTGGAGTGGACCGCGCCGCAGTCGGCCGAGCTGCTGGGGCGGTTGACGGGGAAGGACGCGCTCGTCGACCCGGCGGCCGTGCCGCACCGCTTCGTGGCGCTGCTGCGCATCCCGCTGGCGGCCGCCGCCCGTTCCGGGGAGTACGACACGGCGGGGCTGCGGAGGCTGCGCCGGCTCCTGCCGGAGATATGGGACGCGCCCGAGTGGCTCCGCGACCGGCTGGACGAGCTGATCGGCCCCGGGCCGCACGACGCCACGGGCCTGCCCGCCGATCTGCTCGACGAGTACGACGAGTACGGCCCGGCGATGCGGGCCGCGCACCCGGCGCTGCTCGCCGCGCCGGGCGTCGCCGAGCTGCTGCGCCACTGCCTGGGCCAGGACAAGGTGCGCGCGACCAGGCGGTGGCGCAAGGAGGCGGCCGTGCTGCTGGCCGGTGCCGAGGGCGGCGCGGACGTGGTACGGGCGCTGCTGGCGGGCATGGCCGCGCAGCCGGAGCACCCGGTGGCCGCCCCCGGGTGGGTCGGCCGGCACTTCTGGCCGGGGATCGGCTCGGAGGGCAACGTCCGGCTGGTGCGCGGCCTGTTGTGGGCGGCCGCGGACGTCGACGCCGCGTGGGTGGTCCCGGTCGTCGCCGACGTGGCGCTCAACGCGGGCACGGGCATGGGCGGTTCGGGCGGCGACTGCCGCAGCGGCAAGATGGCCACGACGGCCGTCGCGGTCCTCGGCGAGTTCGACGGCGCGCGCGGCGAGCAGGCCGTGGACCGGCTCGGCCGGCTCCAGCGCGGGATCCGCAATCGCACGGTGGTCAAGGGGATGACGGCCGCCCTCCAGGCCGCGGCCGAGCGCAGCGGGCTCACCCCGTCGATGGTCAGGGAGCGGGCCGTGCCGACCGCGGGCCTCGATCCGCGGGGCCTACGCGAGGAGGCGCTCGGCGAGTACACCGCAGTGCTCTCGGTGTCCGCGCCGGGCACGGCGGCGCTGTCCTTCCGGGGGCCGCAGGGCCGGGTGCTGAAGTCCGCGCCGAAGGCCGTCCGCGAGGAGTTCGGCGAGCAGCTGTCCCAGATCCAGGCCGCGCTCAAGCAGCTGCGCGCCCTGATGCCCGTCGAGCGCGCCCGGCTGGAGGAGCATCTGGCGGCGGGCACCCGCTGGCCCGCCCGGGACTGGGAGCAGTACTACATCGACCATCCGGTCACCGGCGCGTTCGCCCGCACCCTGATCTGGGAGATGAGCGACGACGACGGCGAGCGCTGGACGGCGGGGCTGCCGGAGCAGATGGCGGGCGGCTGGGCGCTGGCGGACGCGGACGGCACGGCGGCCCCGGTGACGGACGGCGCGCTGCTGCGGCTGTGGCATCCGCTGGGCGGGGACGCCGACGAGACACGGGCGTGGCGCGAGGAGCTGGCCGACCGCGAGCTGCGCCAGCCGTTCAAGCAGGCCTTCAGGGAGGTGTATCCGCTCACCCCGGCCGAGGAGGAGACCCGCGGCTGCTCCCACCGCTTCGCCGGCCACATCCTGCGCTACGGCCAGGCGCGGGCCCTGATGACCGAGCGCGGCTGGACGGGCGGCCATCTCGGCGACTTCCGCGACGGGTACTCCGCCGAGATGGTGCGGGAGCTGCCCCGCGCGGGCGAGCTGCGCGCGAGCGAGGGCGAGTTCTGGCGCGCCCGGTTCTGCCTGGAGCTGGTCGACCAGCGGCGGACGGACGGCTCGTCGGGCGCCCTGTGCTCGACCGGGCGGCTCCGCTTCGAGCGGCGGCGCGGGGCGCGCGGGCCCTGGGAGCAGGCCGACCTCGCGGAGGCGCCGCCGCTGGCGCTGTCGGAGGCGATGCGGGACGCGGACCTGTTCACGGGAGTCGCCTCGATCGGGGCGGATCCGCACTGGCGGGACCGCGGCGAGGACCGGGAGCACGACGGGTACTGGGAGAGCTGGGCGTTCGGCGAGCTCGCCGAGTCGGCGCGGATACGGCGCGAGTCGCTGGCCCGGCTGCTGCCGCGGACCCGGATCGCCGACCGCGTGGAGCTGACGGACCGCTATCTGCGGGTCCGGGGCGAGCTGCGCACGTACAAGATCCATCTCGGCTCGGCCGGCGTCCTGATGGAGCCGAACGACGCGTACCTCTGCATCGTCGAGGACCGGTCGACGGCGGCGGCCGGAGGCAGGGAGCACCTCTTCCTGCCCTTCGAGGAGGACGGCGGGCTGCTGTCGCTGATCGTGTCGAAGGCGTTCCTGCTGGCCGACGACTCCAAGATCGCCGACCGTGCGATCGCGGCGCAGATAGAGCGGGGCGTGTAGGGGCGAAGGCCCCGAGGAGCACGCCGACCGGGGGACGGGGACCGGCAGTTCGGCCGAGCGCTGCCCTGATGCCCCCGACCCGCGCCTGACCCACATCCGGCCCGCGCCCGCATCCGACCCGCCGGACATAGCCGCGTCCGACCCACACCCGCACCTGACGCCGCCTGGCGCGCAGGCGCCTCGCCCTGCCCTGCCTCGCCCTGCCCCGGCCACGCCCAGGGCACGACTTGAACATGTTCAAAAGGAGGTCTACAGTCCACGACAACAGCTTTTGAACACGTTCAAGGGAGGGTGAGGCATGGACCTCACTGTTGTCGCCTACGTCGTCTACCTGCTGATCAGCGTCGCGCTCACCGTCTGGGTGGCCCGCACGCTCAGCCGGAACGGGCGGATCTTCCTCGCCGACGTACTGAAGGGCAACGAGAAGCTCGCCGAGGCCGTGAACCACCTCCTGGTGGTCGGCTTCTACCTGGTGAACCTGGGCTTCGTCGCCCTCTACCTCAAGGCGGCCGAGGCCGTCGCCGACGCCCGCGGGCTCTTCGAGGCCCTCTCGGTGAAGATCGGCGTCGTCCTGCTCGTCCTCGGCGTGATGCACCTCGCCAACGTCTTCGTGCTCAACAAGATCCGCCGGCGCGGAGTGATGGAGCGCGAGCAGCTGCCGCCCGTGCCGCCGCAGGGCTGGACCACGCCCGCCGGCCAGGGTCCGTGGACGACCCCCGCGGGAGCGTGAGCCGGCCATGAGCACCCCGGCGCCAGCCCCCGCCCCGGCTGCCTGCGACCCGGCCGCCCCGGCCCAGCCCACAGGCCGGCCGGGGGCACAGCCCGCAGGCTGGCAGGCCGGCCGGCCGAACCCCGCGGCCGCCGCCCCGGTCACCCGCCTGACCGTTCTGTACGACGCGCAGTGCTCGCTCTGCCTCCACCTGCGCCAATGGCTCTCCCGGCAGCGACAGCTCGTACCGCTCGAGCTGATCCCCGCGGCCTCGGAGCAGGCCGAGCGCCGGTTCCCCGGCCTCGACCACGCCGGCACCCTCGACGAGATCACCGTGATCGGGGACGCCGGCCAGGTCTACCGGGGGACCAGCGCCTGGATCGTCTGTCTGTGGGCGCTGGCCGAGCACCGGCCCAAGGCCCACTGGCTGACCACTCCGGCGGGCGCTCCGTTCGCTCGCGGCACCGTGCTGGCCGCCGCGAAGTACCGCGAGGCGACCGCGGCGAGGACCATGGGCGCGGCGCACTGCGGCGGCCGGTGCGGCCCGGCCGCGGGGCACGGTTAGGCTCGGTCGACGTGACGGACGTAAAGGCAGCCAAGGCGGCGCCCAAGGGCGAGAAGACCGCGCCCAAGAGCGAGCAGACCCGCACCCTCATCCTCGAGACCGCGCTCAGGCTGTTCCAGGAGCGCGGCTACGACAAGACGACGATGCGGGCCATCGCCCAGGAGGCCGGCGTCTCGGTGGGGAACGCGTACTACTACTTCTCCTCCAAGGAACACCTCGTCCAGGGCTTCTACGACCGGATCGCCGCCGAGCACGAGGCGGCGGTCCGGCCCGTCCTGGAGGGCGACCCGGACCTCGCGGTACGGATTCGGGGCGTGCTGCTGACCTGGCTCGACATCGCCGCGCCGTACCACCGCTTCGCCGCGCAGTTCTTCAAGAACGCCGCCGACCCCGAGAGCCCGCTCAGCCCGTTCTCGCCGGACTCCGTCGCGGCCCGCGAGGCGGCGATCTCCGTCCACGAGCGCGCCCTGGCGGGCGCGGACGTCAAGACGGCGCCCGAACTGTCCGAGCTGCTCCCCCACTTGATGTGGCTGATGCAGATGGGACTGGTGCTCTTCTGGGTGTACGACCGGTCGGAGGGCGCGGAGCGCAGCCGACGGCTCGTGGAGCGCACGGCGCCGATCGCGGCCCGTCTCATCTCCCTCTCCCGCTTCCGTGTGCTGCGGCCGGTGGTACGGCAGGTGCACGACGTGCTGGAGGAGTTCATGCCGGGTGCCTCGGGCGCGTCGGGCGCGTCGCAGGCGAAGAGCGCGCCCCGGGGCACGAAGGCGGAGCGGGCAGGAAGGCAAGCAGGCTGAGGAGGGGCTGACTCGCAGCGGGCTAGGCCTGCTTCGAGGCCAGCTGCACCACGGTGATGTCGGAGGACGCCCCGACCCGCACCGGCGGTCCCCACGCGCCCGCGCCGCGCGTCACGTACAGCTGCGTGTCGCCATAGCGCTCGAGACCGGCCACGGTCGGATTGGCCAGCTCGGCGAGGTAGTTGCCCGGCCAGAGCTGCCCGCCGTGGGTGTGCCCGGAGAGCTGGAGGTCGACGGCGTGGTCGACGGCGTCGTGGATGACCACGGGCTGGTGCGCGAGCAGCACGGCGGCCCGCGCCCGGTCCCGGTCGCCGAGGGCCTTGGCGAAGTCGGGGCCCTCGCCCTCGCTCTCGCCCGCGATGTCGTTGACCCCGGCGAGGTCGAAGCCGCCCGCGATCTCGACGCGCTCGTTCTGGAGCGGGCGCAGACCCAGCTCGCGGACGTGGTCGACCCACTGGTCCGCGCCGGAGAAGACCTCGTGGTTGCCGATGACGAAGAACGCGCCGTGCCGTGACTGGAGTTGCGCGAGCGGCTCGGCGGCGGAGCGGAGATCGTCCACGGACCCGTCGACGAGGTCCCCGACGACGGCGATGAGGTCCGGATTGACGGCGTTGATGGAGTCGACGATCCGCCGGGTGTGGGCGCGCCCGAGGATCGGCCCGAGGTGGATGTCGCTGACGACGGCGATCCGGAACCCGTGGGCGGCCCGGGGGAGCTTGGCGAGCGGCACGGTGACGCGCTTGACGCGCGGCCCGCGCAGAACGCCGTACGTCCCGTACCCCACGGTCCCCAGCGCGGCGACGGCGGCGCCGCCCCCGACGACGCGCGCCACGAAGAGCCGCCGCGAAAGCCCGCTGCCCGGCTCCTCGGCCGACTGCGGCGGCGTTTCCGGCCCTACCGGAGTCTCCAGCGTTCCGAGCCCCGCCGGCACTTCCAGCCCCGCCGGAGATTGAGGCGCGCTTTCAGCCCCGTGGGGGTCCCCCCGGACGAAGTCTGGGGGAGATTGAGGCGCGGGCTCCGGGGCAGCGCCCCGGCGGAGACCCTCGCCAGTCCCCTCGGACTCGACCCCCGCCCGCCTCTCCAACACCTTCCTCAGCAGCGGCCGTACCGCCTCGCCGATCACCAGCGCCAGCGTCAGATACAGCAGCACCGCCAGCCACATGAACCCCGGCCACGCCACCGCCTGCTGAAGCCAGAAGGGCGCTCCCGCCCGACCCGACACCAGCGCGCCCACCGAGAGCAGCGGCAGCACGCACACCGCGACCGTGCCCGCCCTGCGCGCCGTCCCGCCGGAGGCCGTCGTGTCGCGCACCAGTCGCCGCCAGACGTACCAGTGCACCCCCGCCAGCACGGCGAGGACCAAGACCACCACGAGCAGGACGACCACCAGCACGGAAGCTCCTCTATCCCTCGCGTCGCAATGCGCGGACGCCACGCAACCCGATCACTCCGACGCCCGTCCCCAGAAGAAAGGACGTAACGGCGAGCACCAGATGGACCCAGAAGTAGCCGGTCGGGTCACCCGCGTCGTCGAAGGCGAGCCCGCTCCCGTCCTTCCACAGGTTCTTGACGAAAGTGATCCAGATGAACCAGCTCCACACCCCGAAGGCGAGCAGGAACCAGGAGACGGGGCGGCTGAGCTTCATGGACTCAGTATCGCGGGCGCGCCCTGGCCGGGTCCTCCGGGGTGGGCTGTACCGGCGGAGCTCCCGGCGGGTCATCGAGCCGATGTCCGCGTCTTCCGCGCCGCCCTGTACGTTCTCGTCCGTGTCTGCTTTGAAAAAGACCGCGTTGACGGTCGCCGCCGCCGCGTTGCTGCCCCTTCTGACCGCCGCACCCGCCTCCGCGGACAAGATCGACGACAAGGCAGACAAGAAGCAGCCCAACCCCCCGGCCTCCATGTCCACGGTCGGCGGCGCCCAGCTCGGCAAGCCGGGCACCCAGGTCAGCCTCGGGCCCGGCGTGCCCGTGCTGCCCAAGGAGGTCAGCGGCCGCTCCTGGATCGTCGCGGACGCGGAGAGCGGCGATGTGCTCGCGTCGCACAACGCCCACTGGCGGCTGCCCCCGGCCTCGACGCTCAAGATGCTCTTCGCCGACACCGTTCTGCCCAAGCTCCCCAAGGACACCGTCCACAAGGTCACGCCCAAGGACCTCGCCGACGTCGGCGAGGGCAGCAGCCTGGTCGGGGTCAAGGAAGAACTCAGCTATAGCGTTCACGACCTGTGGCTGGGCGTCTTCCTGCGCTCCGGCAACGACGCCGTCCACGTCCTGTCCGCCATGAACGGCGGCATCCGCCAGACCGTCAAGGACATGCAGGCCCACGCCGAGGAGCTGCAGGCGCTCGACACCAATGTGGTGTCGCCCGACGGCTACGACGCGGACGGCCAGGTCTCCTCCGCGTACGACCTCACGCTCATCGCTCGCAGCGGCATGCAGAAGAAGGACTTCCGGGAGTACTGCTCCACGGTCAGCGCCAAGTTCCCCGGCGAGCAGGAGAAGGGGAAGAAGCGCGAGACGTTCGAGATCCAGAACACCAACCGCCTGCTCACCGGCGACTATGGGATGGATCCGTACAAGGGCATCGCGGGCGTCAAGAACGGCAACACCACCCACGCGGGCGCGACCTTCACGGGCGTCGCCGAGCGCGACGGCAAGGTGCTCCTCGTCACCGTGATGAACCCGGACTCCGACGAGAGCCAGGCCGTCTACAAGGAGGCCGGGCGGCTGCTCGACTGGGGCTTCGCGGCGGCGGGGAAGGTCAAGCCGGTCGGCGAGCTGGTCCCGCCGAAGTCGGCGGCCACCGGGCCCGCCAACGTCGGCGAGCCCGCCAAGAACGGCAAGGGCGCCCCCGCGAAGGCCTCCGCCGACAAGACCAGCGGCTCGGGCGGCGTCGGCACGGCGCTCGCGATCACGGGCGGGGTGCTGGTCCTGCTGGCGGCCGGCGTGTTCCTGGTCAACCGCCGCTGGCCGCTCCGCCGCCGCTGACCGGCTTGTCCGCCCGGCCGGCGGCCTGTTCGCCGGCCGCTCCGCTCCGGCCCGCCGCTCCGCTCCCGCCGGCCTCTCCGCTTCCGCCGTTCTCGCCGTTCCCGCCGTCGTCCTCGGACCCGGCGCCCTCCTCGCTCTTGCTCTGCGTCGCCGTCCAGGCGGCGCAGAACAGCAGCAGCTTCGCCGTGAAGTTGATCCATAGCAGCAGCGCGATGGGCACGCCGAACGCCCCGTACATGCTTCTCGACGCCACGTCCCGGATATAGCCGGAGAGCAGCATCTTCAGCAGCTCGAAGCCGACCGCGCCGACCAGCGCCGCCACCGCCAGACGGCGGCGGGGCGGATGCACGCCGGGCAGCAGCGTCAGCAGGTAGAGCAGGATCAGGAAGTCGGCGATCACCGCGATCGCGAGGGCGGCGATCTGGAGCATCACCCCGGCGCCGCCGTCGCGCTCGATGCCGAGCCGGTCCGCGCTCCAGCCGACGGCCGTGGAGCCGAGCGCCGAGGCCCCGACCGAGGCGAGCGCGACCCCGCCCAGCCCGAGCAGCACGCCCCCGTCCTTGAGCTTGCGCAGAACCGGGTTTCCCTCGTCCTCGTCGTCCAGCTCCCAGACGGCCCGCAGGCAGTCCCTCATCGAGCCGATCCAGCTGATGCCGGTGACCAGCAGCAGCGCGCCGGCGATCAGTCCGACGGTGCCCGCGTTGGCGACCAGGGAGTCGAGGTCGAGCTGGTCGGAGATGCCCGGCACCTGCTCGGAGAGCTTGTCCTCCAGCTTCTTGAGCTGCTCGTCGCTCAGGAGCGCCGCTCCGACCGCCGCGGCGACGGTGATCAGCGGGAACAGCGCGAGGAAGCTGAGGAAGGTGATCGCGGCGGCGAGCCGCGTCCAGTGCACCCGGTCCAGGGTCTCGTACGAACGCCAGGCGTGGGTGCGCATCAGCCGTGCCGCCAGCGGGCCGATGACGGGGATCTTGGTCAGCCAGTCCATGTCCTACGCGTACCCTCCCCCGGCCTCGTCACGAGGGCCTCGGCGAACCGTCACCCGTCTCGGCGTACCGGCAGCAGGGCCAGCGGATCAGCCCCAAGGGCCCGGAGGGGCCGGAGGAGGGCCGACGGAAGGGGAGGGCTAAGGAGCGGGCGAAGGGGCGGGCGAAGGGGTCAGAGCGTGGTGGCGGGCTCGTCCACCGGCGCGCCCTGGGCGGGGACGGACCCGATCGCGCCGCCGAAGGCGTACGTGTTCAGCTTCCGCCAGACGCCGTCGGCGCCCTGCTCGTACAGGGCGAAGGAGGCGCACATCCACGCCGCCTCGTACTCCGCCAGCTCCTCGTACGCGCGGTCCATAGCGTCCTCGGCGATGGCGTGCGCCACGGTGACGTGCGGGTGGTACGGGAACTGGAGCTCGCGTACGAGCGGCCCGGAGGCGTCGCGCACCCGCTTCTGGAGCCAGGTGCAGGCCGACGCGCCTTCGACGACCTGGACGAAGACGACGGGCGAGAGCGGACGGAAGGTGCCCGTGCCGGACAGCCGCATCGGGAAGGGGCGCCCGGCGGCGGCGACGGAGGCGAGGTGCGCCTCGATCGCGGGCAGCGCCTCGGCGTCGACCTCGGTGGGCGGCAGGAGGGTGACGTGCGTGGGAATGCCGTGCGCGGCGGGATCCCCGAAGCCCGCGCGCCGCTCCTGGAGCAGGCTGCCATAGGGCTCCGGGACCGCGATCGAAACGCCGAGCGTTACGGTCCCCACGTCGTTCTCCTCAGTCGTCGGTAGCCGGGTCCATAGCCGTCGACGGACGGTCGGCGGCTATGGTGTGCAGCCGCCAGTGTGGCGGCTGCACGGCGTATGTGGCCAGAGTCCTCGGACACTGCTTGGCCTGAGTGCTATAGGTCACTTTTTCGGCCCGTGTCCGGATCCGGCCCGGGTCCGCGCGGGTCCGGCCCCGGCGTGATCGGGACCTCACCGTGCGGACATGGCCGGTCAGTGCTTGGCCGGAAGCAGTCCCACCTTGTCGTAGGCGGCTGCCAGCGTCTCCGCGGCGACCGCGCGGGCCTTCTCCGCGCCCTTGGCCAGGATCGAGTCCAGCGTCTCGGGGTCGTCCAGATATTCCTGCGTACGGCTCCGGAACGGCGTGACGAAGTCGACCATGATCTCGGCGAGGTCGGTCTTGAGCGCTCCGTACATCTTGCCCTCGTACTCCTTCTCCAGCTCGGCGACGGTCTTGCCGGTGAGCGTGGAGTGGATCGTGAGGAGGTTGGAGACGCCCGGCTTGTTCTCGGGGTCGAAGCGGATGACCGTGTCGGTGTCGGTGACCGCGCTCTTGACCTTCTTGGCCGTCGTCTTCGGCTCGTCGAGCAGGTTGATCAGGCCCTTGGGCGTGGACGCCGACTTGCTCATCTTGATCGACGGGTCCTGGAGGTCGTAGATCTTCGCGACCTCCTTGACGATGTGCGGCGCCGGGATGGTGAACGTGTCGCCGAAGCGGGAGTTGAAGCGCTCTGCGAGGTCGCGGGTGAGCTCGATGTGCTGGCGCTGGTCCTCGCCGACCGGGACGGCGTCTGCCTGGTAGAGCAGGATGTCCGCGACCTGGAGGATCGGGTACGTGAACAGGCCGACGGTGGCCCGGTCCGTGCCCTGCTTGGCGGACTTGTCCTTGAACTGCGTCATCCGGGAGGCCTCGCCGAAGCCGGTGAGGCAGTTCATGATCCAGCCGAGCTGCGCGTGCTCGGGCACATGACTCTGGACGAAGAGGGTGCAGCGCTCGGGGTCGAGGCCGGCGGCGAGCAGCTGGGCGGCGGCGAGCCGGGTGTTCGCGCGCAGCTCCGCGGGGTCCTGCGGCACGGTGATGGCGTGCAGGTCCACGACCATGTAGAACGCGTCGTGGGTCTCTTGCAGCGCCACGTACTGGCGGATCGCGCCGAGGTAGTTCCCGAGGTGGAACGAGCCTGCGGTGGGCTGGATACCGGAGAGCGCGCGGGGTCGGTCAGAGGCCATGCACAACATTCTCTCAGGTGTGGAACCGATCTCCGGCCGCCGGTGTATCAAAGGTGTGAGGACGCGGGAGGGGACGCGGGAGGGGGGCCGCACCGTCGTAGACGAGGCTGCGGTGATCGCGCGCGTGCGCGCCGGGGAGCCGGAGGCGTATGCGCAGCTTGTCCGCGCCTATACGAATGTGGCGTTGAAGGCGGCGGTGACGTTCGGCGCTGGAGCGGACGCGGAGGACGTGGTGCAGAGCGCCTTCATCAAGGCGTATCAGTCGCTGGACCGTTTTCGAGACGGCGCGTCGTTTCGGCCGTGGCTGCTGCGGATCGTCGTCAATGAGACGAGGAACACAGTGCGCACGGCGGTGCGGATGCGGGCGCTCGCCGGGCGGGAGGCGCTGCTGCTCGGCGCCGAGCCGCTGATACCGGAGTCGGCGGACCCGGCGTACGCGGCGGTGGCCGGCGAGCGGCGCGCGCAGCTGCTGGCGGCGATGGACGAGCTCAGCGAGGAGCAGCGGCAGGTCGTCGCCTACCGCTATCTGCTGGAGATGGACGAGGCCGAGACGGCCGAGGCCCTGGGCTGGCCGCGCGGCACGGTGAAGTCCCGGCTGAACCGCGCGCTGGCCAAGCTGGGGCGGCTGCTGCCGGGTCAGGCGAAGGGAGGTGAGGAGTGTGGGTGAGGGACGCGATCGGACCGACGACGAGAGGGACGCGCTGCGCGAGGAGCTGCGCGCCCTGGGGCGCGGGACGCGGATTCCGGACGTGGACGGCGAGACGATGGCGGAGCGGGTGCTGGCGCAGCTCCTCGCCGAGGCGATCCCGGCGCCCGCGCCCGCGCCGGGGCGGGGCGCACGGTTGCGGAGCTGGGCGCGCAGACGGTGGCGGGCGCTGACCGTCGCCCTGTCGGGCGTGCTGATGGTCGCCGTGCTCACGCCGCCCGTGCGCGCGGAGGTGGCTGACTGGTTCGGCTTCGGCGGCGTGGAGGTGCGGTACGACCCGTCGGCGCCGCCGAGGGCAGAGGGTCAGGCGCCGTGGTGCGAGGACCCGGTGTCCCTGGCGGAGGCGGAGCGGCGCGCGGGCTTCTCGGCGCGGGTGCCGGACGGGCTGGGCGATCCGGACGCGGTCTCGGTGACCGTGGGGCCGGCGGGCCGGTCGGTGGTGAGCCTGTGCTGGCGGGAGCGGGGGCGGACGGTCCGGCTGGACGAGTTCCCGGCGCGGCTGGACATGGGCGTCGCCAAGGAGGCGCGGATCGCCCCCCAGTGGATCACGCTGACCGGCGACGGCCCCGGGCTCTGGTTCGCCGAGCCGCACCTGCTGCGGTTCGGCCTGACGGACGCGGCGGGCGGGCAGTGGCTCCGCTCCGAGCGCACCGCGGGCCCCACCCTCCTGTGGACGACCCCGGACGCAGCCACGACCCTGCGCCTGGAGGGCGTGCCGGAGCTGCCCCGCGCCAAGGACATCGCCGAGTCCACGCTCCGCTGAGGCGTCAGCCCGCCCGCCCAATCCAGCCCGTCCGGCGTTTGAGGACGGACCCGAGGCCCACTCGAGCCCGCCCGGCTCAGGGCGGCAGGCCCAAAGTCAGCCCATCCGGCGAATCCAGCCCGTCCGGCGATTGAGGACGACCCTCGCCCACGAGAACCCGCAAACCACACGGACACCCGGCCAAACTCGCACCCGCCCCGATCAAGCCCCACGCACCGGAGAGCCCGGGCCAAGGGCCCCTGGGCCGGGACGAGCCACCCCAGCCCGTCCGGCGATTGAGGACAGAGCGGGCCGGACGCCCCCGGCACCACCCCCGCCCGACCTACCCCGCCAGCCCCGGTGCCGGATACGCCCCCATCAGCTCCCCCACCTCGGCCCGGATCGCCGCCAGCGCCCCCTCGTCCCCCGCCCCGGCCGCGCGCACTCCGCGGTCGATCCACTCCGCGACCGCGGCCATGTGCTCGACGCCCAGACCACGAGAGGTGAGAGAGGGGGTGCCGATACGGATGCCGGACGGGTCGAACGGCTTCCTCGGGTCGTAGGGCACGGTGTTGTAGTTGACGACGATCCCGGCCCGGTCGAGCGCCTTCGCGGCGACCTTGCCCGGGACCTCCTTGGGGGTGAGGTCCATCAGGATCAGGTGGTTGTCCGTGCCGCCGGAGACGAGGTCGAAGCCTCGGGCGAGGAGATGCTCGGCGAGCGCCTTGGCGTTGGCGACGACCGACTGGGCGTAGGCGCGGAAGGAGGGCTGCGCCGCCTCGTGGAGGGCGACCGCGATGGCCGCGGTGGTCTGGTTGTGGGGGCCGCCCTGGAGGCCGGGGAAGACCGCCTTGTCGATCGCCTTGGCGTGCTCCTCGCGGCACATGAGCATCGCGCCGCGGGGCCCGCGCAGCGTCTTGTGGGTGGTCGTGGAGATCACGTCGGCGTGCGGGACCGGGGAGGGGTGCGCGCCGCCCGCGATCAGGCCGGCGATATGGGCGACGTCGGCGACCAGGACCGCGCCGGACTCGCGGGCGATCTCCGCGAACGCGGCGAAGTCGATGGTGCGGGGCAGCGCGGTGCCGCCGCAGAAGATGACCTTCGGGCGCTCCTTGAGGGCGAGTTCGCGCACCTCGTCGAAGTCGATGAGGCCGGTGTCCTGGCGTACGCCGTACTGGACGCCGCGGAACCACTTGCCGGTGGCCGAGACGCCCCAGCCGTGGGTGAGGTGGCCGCCCATCGGCAGGGCCATGCCCATCACGGCGTCGCCGGGCTCGGCGAAGGCGAGGTAGACGGCGAGGTTGGCCGGGGAGCCGGAGTAGGGCTGGACATTGGCGTGCTCGACGCCGAAGAGGGCCTTGGCGCGGGCGATGGCGAGCAGCTCGACCTGGTCGATGTTCTGCTGGCCCTCGTAGTAGCGGCGGCCCGCGTAGCCCTCGCTGTACTTGTTCTGGAGCACCGTGCCGGCGGCTTCGAGCACGGCGTTGGACACGTAGTTCTCGCTGGGGATGAGCCGCAGGGTCTCGGCCTGGAGCTGTTCCTCGGCGCCGACGAGGGCCGCCAGTTCCGGGTCTGCGGCGGAGAGTGCCGGATGCGGCAGGGGAAGGGTCATGGTGTCCTCCGGGGCGGTCCGTTGCTCGGGCGTCGCATCTGTCCCCGGGGTGCCCAGGCGGGCGGCACCTCGCGTTGATCTTCCGCGCGCGGCTTCCTCGAGGTTGTCTCCCCGTACGCCAGTCGCCGTGCGTACCCACAACTTTAATAGTCGCGCCCCGCAGCAAGGTTTCTACGTCCACCATGCGAGCGACGATAGAAACGGGCGCACCACCCCGCCTCAGGCCGGATGGCTTGCACACCGGATGGCTTGTACAGACGGACGGACGGAGATCCCGTGTCTACATCGGAGAGTGCCATCGCTTCCGCGGAAGCGCACAGCGCGCACAACTACCACCCCCTGCCGATCGTCGTCGCCTCGGCCGACGGCGCCTGGATGACCGATGTCGAGGGGCGCCGCTATCTCGACATGCTCGCCGGGTACTCGGCGCTCAACTTCGGTCACGGAAACCGTCGCCTCATCGACGCCGCGAAGGCGCAGCTGGAGAGAGTCACGCTGACCTCACGCGCTTTCCATCACGATCGCTTCGCCGACTTCTGCACGCAGCTGGCCGAGCTGTGCGGCATGGAGATGGTGCTGCCGATGAACACGGGGGCGGAGGCGGTGGAGACCGCCGTGAAGACCGCCAGGAAGTGGGGTTACCGGGTCAAGGGCGTCCCGGACAACATGGCGAAGATCGTCGTCGCGGCCGGCAACTTCCACGGCCGTACGACCACGGTGGTCAGCTTCTCGACGGACCCCGAGGCGCGGGCGGACTTCGGTCCGTACACGCCGGGCTTCGAGATCGTTCCGTACGGCGATCTGACCGCGCTGGACGCGGCGCTGACCGAGAACACCGTGGCCGTGCTGATGGAGCCCATCCAGGGCGAGGCCGGGGTGGTCGTGCCTCCCGCCGGGTACCTCGCGGGCGTGCGGCGGCTGACCAGCGAGCGGAACGTCCTGTTCATCGCGGACGAGATCCAGTCCGGCCTCGGCCGGACCGGCCGGACCTTCGCCTGTGAGCACGAGGACGTCGTGCCGGACATGTATGTGCTGGGCAAGGCGCTGGGCGGCGGCGTCGTGCCGGTGTCGGCGGTCGTCTCGTCGGCGGACGTGCTCGGCGTCTTCAAGCCGGGCGAGCACGGCTCGACGTTCGGCGGGAATCCGCTGGCCTGTGCCGTGGCGCTGGAGGTGATCGCGATGCTGCGCGGCGGCGAGTACCAGCAGCGCGCCGCCGAGCTGGGCGAGCACCTCCACCGTGAGCTGGGCCTGCTGACCGGCGGCGGCGCGGTGGAGGCGGTGCGCGGTCGCGGGCTGTGGGCGGGCGTCGACATCGCGCCGAGCCACGGGACCGGCCGGGAGATCTCGGAGAAGCTGATGGACCGCGGGGTCCTGGTGAAGGACACCCACGGCTCCACGATCCGGATCGCCCCGCCGCTGGTGATCAGCAAGGAGGACCTGGACTGGGGCCTGGAGCAGCTCAAGGGCGCGCTCAAGGCCTGAGCCCCCGGCCGGACCGGCCGCCCAGGCATCCAGCAGCCAGACGGCCAGGCGGCCGGACAGTCAGAACGGCCGGGCAGCCAGAACGGCTAGAGGATGACGTGGGGCAGGAAGCGGGCGTACTCGTCCGTGACCAGCCCCGCCGACTCCCTGATGCCGAGCCCCGCCGCCTCGTCCTCGACGACCCAGGCGCCGAGCACCACGCGGTTGCCGTCGAAGTCCGGCAGCGGGGCCAACTCCTGGTAGACGCAGGGCTCTTCGCGCAGCGCCGGCGCGCTGCCCGGCTCGTGGACGGCGACGCCCGCGCCCTCGCGGCCCAGCAGCGGCTTGGCGACGTAGCCGCGTTCGGCGGCGAGTTCGCGGGGGCCGTCGAGGTAGGCGGGGAGCAGATTGGGGTGTCCGGGGTGCAGCTCCCAGAGGATCGCGAGCAGCGCCTTGTTGGACAGGAGCATCTTCCAGGCGGGCTCGATCCAGCAGGTGGTGCCCGTGCCGCCGCCGTTGTCCAGGGTGTCGAGTACATGGGGGCCGAAGCGGTCGGTGACCAGCCACTCCCACGGGTACAGCTTGAAGCAGCTGCGGATGAAGCGGAGCCGGTCGTCGACGAAGCGGCCCGACAGCCGGTCCCAGCCGATGCGCTCGACGGACAGCGCCTCGGTGGCGATGCCCGCCTGCTCGGCGGTCTCGCGCAGATAGGCGACCGTCATCAGGTCCTCGCCCAGCTCGTCCCCGTCGGAGTGGACGAAGTGCAGGGGGCCGGGCGGGAGCAGCGGGGCCTGGCGCTTCCAGGCGTCGACGAGGCGCTCGTGGAGGGAGTTCCACTGGTCGGCGCCGGGGAAGCGCTCCTCCATCCAGAACCACTGAGGGCTGGCGGCCTCCACCAGGGAGGTGGGCGTGTCGGCGTTGTACTCCAGCATCTTGGCCGGGCCGAGGCCGTCGTAGCGCAGGTCGAACCGGGCGTAGACGGAGGGCAGTTCGGCCTTGCGCCGCCAGGACTCGGCTATCAGCGAGGCGAGCTTGGGGTCGGTGATGCCGAGGTCGGCGAACCGATCCTGCTCCACGATGTGCGCGGCGGCGGCCAGGCACATGGCGTGGAGCTCTTCCACGACCTCTTCGAGCGCCTCGACCTCGGGCAGGGAGAACTCGTAGTACGCGCTCTCGTCCCAGTACGGGCGCAGCGAGCCGTCCGGGTAGCGGGTGAGCGGGTAGACGCAGCCCTGCTCCTCGACGGTCTCCTGCCAGCCGACGCGGGGTTCGATGGTGTGGCGCTTCACGGCGCGATCGACCTCAGCCGCCGCCGGAGCCGGAGCATCCGAAGCCGCCGCTGTCGACGGCCTTCTTGTCGAAGCTGCCGTCCTCGACCTTGCCGTCGTTGACGCGGCCGCCGTAGTAGTACACGCCCCGGACGGTCCCGGCGCCGCTGGAGCCGCTTCCGCTGCCGCTCTCCTCGCACTCGTAGCTGGGCAGCTTCTCGCGGGTGACCGGGTCGACGCACCGCCTGTCCGGGTCCGAGCCGCAGGACGTGATCGTCGCCGCGAGCACCCCCATGCCGCCGAGCACCACGGTGCTCGACCTCAGCCTGCGTCGCGCCATCAGCTGCTGTCTCCCGTCGAATCAAGCCGGTTTCACGTCAGATCACTGACACGTCACGGTCAAGCCGGTGATCGCCGCACAGACTAGATGGCCGCCCCGCGTGTCCGTAAGCCCGGTCTGCCAACCCTGCTGATCTACAGTCGCTTTGTGCTCTTTGGGATGATCTGTGCACTCGGTTCAGCGGTCTGCTACGGCACGGCCTCCGTTCTCCAGGCCATGGCCGCGCGCGCGACCGCGCCCGGCACGGGGTCCGGCGTCGACGCGGCGCTGCTGCTGCGGGCGCTGCGCCAGTGGCGGTACGTCGTGGGGCTGGGCCTGGACGGGGTCGGCTTCGCGCTGCAGATCGTGGCCCTGCGCCTGCTGCCCATCTACGCGGTCGGCGCGGCGCTCGCCGCCAGCCTCGCCGTCACGGCCGTGGTCGCCTCGCGCCTGCTCCATGTGCGCCTCAAGTCGACGGAGTGGACCGCGGTGGGGGTGGTCTGCGCGGGCCTGGCCATGCTGGGGCTCGCCGCGGGCGCGGAGGGCGACGAGGAGGGGTCGACGGCGCTGCGCTGGGCGATGCTCGGCGTGGCGGTCGGGGTGCTGCTCGTCGGCGCGGCGGCGGGCCGGCTGCCCGACAAGCCGCGGGCGCTGGTGCTCGGCCTCGGGGCGGGCCTGGGGTTCGGGGTGGTCGAGGTCGCGGTCCGCCTGATCGACTCGGTGGAGCTGCCCGAGGTGCTGGCGAACCCGGCGGTGTACGCGCTGGTGCTCGGCGGCGGCGCGGCGTTCCTGCTGCTGACCTCGGCTCTCCAGCGCGGCTCGGTGACGACGGCCACGGCGGGCTTGGTGCTCGGCGAGACGGTGGGCCCGGCGGTGGTGGGCGTGGTGTGGCTGGGCGACCAGACACGGGAGGGGCTGGGGTGGCTGGCGGTGACCGGGTTCGCGGTGGCGGTGGCGGGCGCGCTGGCGCTGGCACGGTTCGGCGAGCCGCCGAAGGCGAGCACCGAAGCCGGCAAGCCGCCGGAGGAGGGCGGCAGGCCGCCCGGCGGGGGTTCGGGGGAGGACGCGGAAGGCGACGCTCAGCGCGGCTCGTAGGGGGGCGGGCTCGTAGGGGGGCGGCTCGTAGCGGGCTGCTCGTAGCGGCGCGGCTCGCAGGGGCGCGGCTCGTAGCGGGCTGCTCGTAGCGGGGCGGCTCGCAGCGGGGCTGCTTGTAGCGGGGCGGGCTCGTAGGGGCGCAGGTCGTAGCGGGGCTGCTTGTAGCGGGGCGGGCTCGTAGGGGCGCAGGTCGTAGCGGGGCTGCTTGTAGCGGGGCCGCTCGTCGGGGCGCCGGACGTCGTCCGGGGCCGAGGGCGGCAGGTCCGACCGGGCGTCCGCGGCGGACGACGTGGTGAGCCGCAGTCAGCCGCTCAGCGCGGACGCCGCGTCCGCGCGTGATCCGCGGCCCCGCCCCTCGTATCCCCCTCCCCCTCTACTCCCCCAGCCGGTGGGCGCCCTCTACGGAAGCGCCCGGCACAGCGCCTCCAGCGCCCCCGCCCAGCCGCTGTCCGGGGGTGTCGCGTAGCCCACCACCAGCGCGTCCCTGCCCTGGGGCGCGTCCTTGTGGCGGAAGCGGGTCACGCCCTCCAGGGCCAGGCCCTGCCAGGCCGCCGCCTGGACGACGGAGCGCTCGGCGCCCGGGGGGAGTTCGAGGACCGCGTGGAGGCCCGCGGCGATGCCGGTGACGCGGATGTCCGGGGCGTGCTCGGCCAGCGCCGCCACCAGCTGGTCGCGGCGCCTGCGGTAGCGCAGCCGCATCCCCCGTACATGACGGTCGTACGCCCCCGACGCGATGAACTCCGCGAGCGTCAGCTGGTCCAGCGCGCTGGAGAGCCAGTCGGCGTTCCCCTTCGCCTCGAGGACCTCGCCCACCAGCTCCTCGGGCAGGACCATCCAGGCGAGCCGCAGTCCGGGGGCGAGGGACTTGCTGGCCGTGCCCAGGTAGACCACGCGTTCGGGGTCCAGGCCCTGGAGGGCGCCCACCGGCTGGCGGTCGTAGCGGAACTCCCCGTCGTAGTCGTCCTCCAGGATCAGCCCGCCCGTGCGGCGCGCCCAGTCGACGGCCGCGGCGCGCCGGTCGGGGTGCAGGGCCACGCCCATCGGGAACTGGTGCGCGGGCGTCATCAGCACCGCGCCCGCCCCGCGCATCGCCCCCAACGCCTCGGTGCGGGTGCCCAGTTCGTCGAAGGGCAGCGCGGGCAGCCGCAGCCCCTCCTCGGCCAGCAGGTTCCAGTGGAAGTCCAGCCCGTACGACTCCACCGCCACCTCGCGCACCCGTCTGCGCCGCAGCACCTTGCCCATGAGCATCAGCCCGTGCACGAAGCCCGAGCACAGGACGATCCGCTCCGGGGAGGCGTGCACCCCGCGCGCCCGCGCCAGATAGTCGGCCAGCACGGTCCGCAGCTCGATGCGCCCGCGCCCGTCTCCGTAGCCGAACGCCTCGTGGGGCGCGGCCGTCAGCGCCTTCCGGGACGCCTTCAGCCACTCCGCGCGCGGGAACGACGCGAGATCCGGGCTCCCCGCCGTCAGGTTGTGCCGGGGCCCCCGGCGGACGGGCCGCGCCCGGTGCGCCCCCGCCGCCTGCCGCCTCGGCGCGGCCCGTCGCGCCACCCGCGTGCCCGACCCCTGCTGCGCGGTCAGCCACCCCTCCGCGACCAGCTCGGCGTACGCGTCCGCCACCGTGTTGCGGGCGATGCCCAGGTCCGCGGCGAGCGAGCGCGAGGACGGCAGCCGCGTGCCGGGGGCCAGCCGGCCCGTGCGCACCGCCTCCCGCAACGCGTCCATCAGCCCCGACCGCAGCCCCGGACCGCGCAGTTCCAGATGGAGGTCCGCCCCGAAAGTGACCCATGAATCCGTCATGGGAATGGACCATACTCCTGCGCCAAAGCACCCGTACGGTCATTGGCATGACGACGAACACGACGACGCAGACGACGGCGAACACGGCGGCGAACACGACCGCAGCCGCCTCGAACGACTACGCCCCCGAGCACCCCTCCCGCCTCGAGCTCGCGCAGCTCGCCCCCGAGGTCTACAAGGCCATGGTCAAGCTGGACGCGGCGTCCCGGCAGGGCCTCGACCCCGTCCTCCTCGAACTGGTCAAGATCCGCGCCTCGCAGATCAACCACTGCGCCTTCTGCCTCGACATGCACAGCAAGGACGCGCTCGCGGCGGGCGAGTCGGTGGAGCGGATCGTGCAGCTCAGCGCCTGGGAGGAGTCGCAGCACTTCTACACCGCGAAGGAGATCGCGGCGATCGAGCTGACGGAGGCGGTCACCGTGCTGACGGACGGCTTCGTGCCGGACGCGGTGTACGAGAAGGCGGCGGCGCACTTCGACGAGAAGGAGCTCGCGCAGCTGATCGCGGCGATCACGGTCATCAACGCCTGGAACCGGATCGGCGTGGCCACGCGGTCGACGCCGGGCCACTACACGCCCGGCCAGTTCAAGCACTGAGGCCCGGGAGCTCAGAACCGGGAACTGAGAACCGCGACTGACATCGAGGAGTCCACGCCATGACCGTCGAAGCGTTCCGCGCTCTGCACCACGACCGCGCGCCCGAAGACCCGCTCGTCCTGCCGGGCCCCTGGGACGCGGCGAGCGCCCGCGTCTTCGCGGAGGCGGGATTCCCGGCACTGGCGACGCCGAGCGCGGGGGTCTCGGCGTCGCTGGGGTACGCGGACGGTCAGACTCCGGCGGACGAGATGTTCGCGGCGGTGGCCCGGATCGTCCGCGTGGTCGACGTCCCCGTCTCGGCGGACGTCGAGGACGGCTACGGCCTGCCTCCGAAGGAACTGGTCGCCCGGATCCTCGACACCGGCGCGGTCGGCTGCAATCTGGAGGACTCCGGCCCCGGAAAGCGGCTCAAGGACCCGCGCCGGCACGCGGACTGGCTCGCGGAGGTACGGGCGGAGGCGGGCGACCGGCTCTTCGTCAACGCCCGCGTCGACTCGTTCATCCGCGGCGCGAGCGACCCGGCGGACGCGATCGTACGGGCCCGGCTGTATCTCGCGGCGGGGGCGGACTGCGTCTACCCGATCGGCGCTCGGCCGGAGGGTCTCGTGGCCCTGCGTGCGGAGATCACCGCGCCGATCAACGCGGCGCCGTATCCCGGCCCTCCGTCCATCTCGGAGCTCGGCCGTCTGGGCGCGACCCGCATCACCTTCGGCCCGGCGCTCCACGACCACTCGACGGCCTCCCTCCGCGCCCTGGCCCAAACCCTCCGCACGGCGCGTTTCAGCCCGGCTGGCGATTGAGGCGCGCCTTTCAGCCCCCCGGGGGGCTGCGCCCCCGTACGGCCTTCGGCCGTGTCCTCAATCGCCGGACGGGCTGAGTTTCCCGGGCACATCCAGCCCCGCCGGCGTTTGAGGCGCGGGGTCCGGGGCGGAGCCCCGCGGGCAGCCCGCACAGGGGACGTCACCCTC
>NZ_JBFAYB010000050.1:0-62276 GCF_040681075.1 Streptomyces sp. NPDC051907
TCACAGGGACATCGGCAAGCACAGCTGTACGAATCATGCGGTCAAGCCTGCCTCGCGCCCCCGAGCCGTGCCAGCAGCGACCGAGCAATGGACACGAAGAGGACATGCGCCGCGGCGCTAGGCGCTCGTGGCGTACGCGCCCGCAGAGGCTTCCTTCTCCAGCGTGACGAGCGTCAGCCGCGGGCCGACCTGCTCGCTGCCGACCGGCGCGTAGCCGCGGCTGCGGTACAGCCGCAGATTTCCCTCGCTGCGGTGGCCGGTGAAGAGCTGGAACCGCTTGGCCGCCGCGTCCCCGGCGAAGTGCTGCTCGATCGCGTCGAGGAGCCGTCCGCCCAAGCCGTGGTGCTGGAGGCGGGGATGGACGATGAGCTTGGCGATCCGGGCGGTGCCGCCCTCGTCGAGCTTGGCCCGTACGGAGGCGATGACCTCGTCGCCGAGCCGGGCCACCAGGGCGTGCCCCTGCGCTATCTCGGCGCGGAGGTCGTCCAGGGACTGGGTGAGGGGCTCGATTCCGTAGTCGCCGTAGAGCTCTGCCTCACTCTGGTAGCACAGATACTGCAGTTTGAGGATGTGCTCCGCGTCCTGCTCTGCCGCCGCTGAGATGGTCACGCTCATGCCCATGTGCGCATGCCTCCCGCTCACCTGTCCGCCGGTTGTCTACCGCTCCTTTCCCCCGTGTTCAGGAGCCGCAACCTCTGCCGCAAGCATTCTGCGCAGGCATCCCAGGCAACGGGAACGCATCGGTCCCAGACTTCCTTGTGAGATTCCCAACGTCCCTGCGATTTCTCGGTAGGTGGGGTCCTCCGGCGACAACATCGCAGCCAGGAGCCTCGGGCAGTTTCCGGGTGTGCGAGCGACGGCGGCCAGCAGAGTGCGCCGGCGCTCCGACCGGAGGGCGGCGCGCTCGGGGCCGCCCGCGGGGTCGGTCGGCTCGCAGCGGTACGGCAGCTCCCTGGCGGCCGTGCGCCGGGCGCGGCGCGCCTCCGCGCGGACGGCGGTCTTCACCCAGCGGGCGGCGTCGGGCGGCGGGCCGTCGCCGCCGAGCTGTTCGAGGAGCCGTACCCACACCGCCTGTTCGAGGTCGCCTGCGTCCATGGCCGCCCCCGGGGCCTCGGCCGTCGCCTCGGCGTTGACCAGCGGGCGCAGGGCGCTCACCACATGGGCGGGGGTGCCGGCGAGCTGCGCGGTGGCGTCATCGAGAAGCGTCATGCCCGGCGGGACGTGCCGTCGCACGGCGGCGGTTGCCGAACGACGGCACAGTCACCCGTACGGGCGGACGGGCCAAACCTTCGTTCAGCCGCGGAAGTCGGCGGCGGCCAGCAGACCGGTGTCCGGGTTGTCGGTGAAGATCCCGTCGACGCCGGTGGCGAGGTACGCCTGGAAGGCGCCGAACGCGTCGCCGTACGCGTTCGGGTCCGTGCCGCGCCGGAAGTCGGCGGGCAGGAAGGAGTTCTCGTTGCGCAGCGTGTAGGGGTGGAGGATCAGACCGCGGGCGTGGGCGTCGCGGACCAGCGTGGTCGGCTGGGTGAGCCTGCCGTTCGCGTCCTTGGGGATGACCAGGTCCGCCAGCGGGCCGATGCCCTGCGCGAACGAGGCGATCCACTTCAGGCCCGCGGGCTTGACCAGGTCGGCGACCGTGCGCGGGTCGCCCGACTCGCGGAAGTCCCACGGCCGGTCGTCCGGCGTCCACAGCAGCACCACGCGCGGGGTGTCGACGAGCCCGGCCATGCGCCGCATGCTGGTCGGCTCGAAGGACTGGAGGAACTGCGGGGAGTTCGCGCGGTGGCGGCCATAGCGGCGCAGCAGCTTGGCGAGCCGCTCCTCGAGGCCGAGGCCGATGGAGCGGAAGTAGGTGGGGTGCTTGGTCTCGGCGTGCAGCCAGACGGGGCGCCCGCGTCGGCGGCCCTCCTTCTCCGCCCAGCGCAGCACCTCCTCGAAGGTGGGCACGGCCCAGCGGCCGTCGTAGAGGGTGTTCTCCTGGCGCGTGCCCGGAATGCGCTCCTTGGCGCGCAGCGTCTTCAGCTCGGCGAGGGTGAAGTCCTCGGTGAACCAGCCGGTGAGGCTGACGCCGTCGACGGACTTGGTGGTCTTGCGGGAGGCGAACTCCGGGTGGTCGGCGACGTTCGTGGTCCCCGTGATGTCGTTCTCGTGACGGCATACGAGATGGCCGTCCTTGGTGGGCACCAGGTCCTGCTCGATGACGTGCGCACCCATGTCGAGGGCGAGCTGGTACGCGCCGATGGTGTGCTCGGGCCGGTAGCCGCTCGCGCCGCGGTGGGCGATGACAGTGGGGACGGGCAGCTGCCTGTACGCCGCGGGGCCGTGGCCGTCGTGGCGCTCGTCGGCCCGCGCCGCCGTGGCGCCGCCGACGCCGATCGCGGCCGTGCCCAGCACCGCCGCTCCGAGCACGGTCCGGCGTCCGGGGGTCCTGCTCGCACCTTGTGTCATTCGTCGTCCCTTTGTGTGATGTCCCGCACCTGTCAAGCGATGCCCGATCGTAGGCAACTACGCCTTACGCATGGCAGACCCTGGACGAATTCGGCAGAAACACAGGTCAACACTGCGTATCCGATCAGTGAACCCGATGTGCGATCAGAGCTGACCCGCGAGTATGGTCCTCACCTGCACAGACTTCGCGCCGGCCCGGCCCCTCGGCCGTATCCGACCGTCCACGACACCGGAGGACCCGTTGTCCCGCTTGACGCTCATCAAGGCAGTGCTCGGGCCGATTCTGCGCGTGATGTTCCGCCCACGCGTCGAAGGGGCCGAGAACATCCCCGGGACGGGTCCGGTCATCCTCGCCGGCAACCACCTCACCTTCATCGACTCGATGATCCTGCCGCTGGTGTGCGACCGTCCGGTGTACTTCATCGGCAAGGACGAGTACGTCACGGGCAAGGGCCTCAAGGGCCGCGCGATGGCCTGGTTCTTCACCGGCTGCGGCATGATCCCGGTCGACCGCGACGGCGCGAACGGCGGCGTCGCGGCGCTGATGACGGGCCGCCGGGTGCTGGAGGAGGGCAAGATCTTCGGCATCTACCCCGAGGGCACCCGCTCCCCCGACGGCCGGCTCTACCGGGGCCGTACGGGCATCGCCCGGCTCACCCTGATGACGGGCGCGCCGGTCGTGCCGTTCGCGGTGATCGGCACCGACAAGCTCCAGCCGGGCGGCGCCGGCCTGCCGCGCCCCGGCAAGGTGACGCTCCGCTTCGGCGAGCCGATGGAGTTCTCGCGGTACGACGGAATGGACCGCGACCGCTATGTGCTGCGGGCGGTGACGGACTCGGTGATGACGGAGGTCATGCGGCTGTCCGGGCAGGAGTACGTGGACATGTACGCCACCAAGGCGAAGGCGGCCTGACGGCCTGGACGACGTGACGAGAAGGGCCCCGACCGGCAGTCTCCGGTCGGGGCCCTTCTCTCTTGTTACGCGCGTCTGCACACGTGTCGTCTCTCTCGGATCTCTCGTCCGCGTGTCGTCGTGATGCGCGCCGGGGGCGTCAGTGCTCGACGCCGTCCTCCAGCTTCTGGCCGCGCAGCAGGAACCAGGCGGCGACCGCGGTCGCGAAGAGCACGGCCGCGCCGACCCCCGCCGCCGTCTGGAAGCCGCCGGTGAAGGCGTCCTGAGCGGCCGACAGCATCGCGGCGCCCTCCTCCCCCGGCAGCGACTTCGCCGCCTCGACGGCGCCGCCGAGCGACTCGTGCGCGGCCGCGGCCGCGTCGGCGGGGACGCCCGCCGGGGTGTCGAAGCCCCGGTACAGGCTGGTGACGACCGAGCCCAGCAGGGCGATGCCGAGCGCCGCGCCCAGTTCGTACGCGGTCTCCGACACCGCCGAGGCCGCGCCCGCCTGCTCCTTGGGCACGCTGGAGAGGATGACGTCCGCGGTCACGGTGAAGGCGAGGCCCGCGCCCATGCCGCCGAGGAAGAGGGCGAGGCTCTGCGCCAGGATCCCGGTGGAGGCCGTGATCGCCGTGCACGCCGCGAGGGCGAGGCCGACCGCCGTCAGACCGCCGGAGACCGCGCTGCGCACGGAGGCCCGGCGGGCGAGGTGACCGGCCATCAGGCCCGCGCCCACCGCGCCGACCGCCGCGGGCAGTTCGATCAGTCCCGCCTCCAGCGGCGTGCGCATCTGCACCAGCTGGAGGAACTGCGAGAGGAAGAAGACCAGACCCGACAGCCCGAGGATGGTCAGCAGGTCGGCGAGGACCGCGCCGGAGAAGCCCCGGTGGTGGAAGAGCCGTACGTCCAGCAGCGGCGAGGGCAGGGTCAGCTGCCGTCGTACGAACCAGTACAGGGCGCCCGCGCCGATCGCGCCGGCGGCCGCGACGTCCGCCGTGAAGCCGTGGACCGCCGCCTCCTTGATCGCGTAGACGACCGCGACGATGCCGACCAGCGAGAGGACGACGCTGACGAGGTCCCAGGGGCCCGGGTTGGGGTCGCGGGACTCCGGCAGGAGCTTCACGCCGACCACGACCAGCACCGCCATCACGGGCAGGTTGATCAGGAAGACCGAGCCCCACCAGAAGTGCTCCAGGAGGAAGCCGCCGACGACCGGTCCGACCGCCGCGCCGGCGGAGGCGGCGGCGCCCCAGATGCCGACGGCGACGCTGCGCTCCTTGGGGTCGTGGAAGATGTTGCGGATCAGCGCGAGGGTGGACGGCATCAGCGTCGCGCCCGCGACGCCGAGCAGGGCCCGCGCGACGATCATCATCTCCGGGCTGGTGGCGTACGCGTTGAGCACGGACACCGCGCCGAAGGCCATCGCGCCGATCAGCAGCAGCTTCTTGCGGCCGATCCGGTCGCCGAGGCTGCCCATGGAGACGAGCAGACCGGCGATGACGAAGGAGTAGACGTCGCCGATCCACAGGAGCTGGGTGCCCGTGGGCTGCAGGTCCTCGCTGAGGAACGGGGTGGCGAGGCCGAGCACGGTCGCGTCGACGGCCACGAGCAGGACCGCCAGGACGAGGACGGCGAGGGCGAGCCAGCGGCCGGGGGCGCGTATCGCCCCGTCCACGGTCGCCTTCTGGTCGGTGCTGGTCACTGGTTCACGCTCCGTCGTGCTCCGCCGAGCAGCAGCTCGACGATCATGTACTGGAAGTCCTTGCCCGCGACCCGCCCGTCCTGCACCGACCAGGCGCAGGCGCCGACCAGGCCGTAGAGCGCCTCGGTCAGCCAGGCGGGGGTGAGGTCGATCCGGATCTCGCCCTGCTCCTGGCCGCGCCGGAAGAGAGCGGAGACACGGGCGTCGAGCCGGTTCCAGCCCTCGTTCCGCTCGTCGCCCTCGAACAGCTGGTTCTCGGTGACCAGGAAGGCGAGCAGCGGGGCTGCCGGCTCGAGCTCGCCGATCAGCCGGCGCAGCGCCTCCTCGGCCGTGCCCTCCTCCAGCCGGGCGGCGTCGAGGGCCGCCTCGAGCTCCTGGATGCCGAGGCTCTCCAGGGCCTTGACGAGCGAGTGCCGGCCGGCGAAGTGCCGGTGCAGGGTGGCGCGACCGATGCCCGCCGCACGGGCCACCTCGTCCATGGTGGCCGTCGACTTGCGGGAGAGCAGCGCGGCGGCTGTGCGCAGCACCTGGTCACGATCGACTGTCATGAGACAACGATAGACCACGTGAGACATGGATGTCTCATTCAGGACGGGATCGGCCCACAAGGCCGCCCGTGCGGGACCGCACCAGCGCCGGACTCAGGGCGGCGAGCAGCGCGCATCCCGCGCCCGCGAGCAGGGCGCCCGGCAGCGACCGGACGGCGAGCGGGCCCGCGACGGCCGCGCCCACCGCGAACCCGGTGAGCTTCAACGACGCCCCCGTGGTGAAGATCTGGCCGCGCAGCCGCTCGGGCGACTCGCGGTGGCGTATCGCGAACAGGGCGGTGAGCCGGGGGCCTTCGCTGACGCCGGCCAGCACGACGGCCACGACGAGCAGGGCGGTGCTCCCGGTCGCGGCGAGCGCGAGGGCCGCGGCGAGGACGAGGGCGCCCGCCCAGACGACGGTGTCCGGGCGGATCAGGCCGGGGCGGCGGGCGAGCGCCGCGTTGGCCGCGAGCGCCGAGACGGCGACGCCGGAGAGCAGCATCGCCCCGTAGCCCGCCTCGCCCAGGCGCCGCTCCCCGAGCAGCGGGCAGCAGACGACCAGCACGCCCTCGGCGACGCAGGCGATCACGGAGGCGGCCGTGGCGCGGGCCAGCGGCCGGATGCGCACGATGGCCCGGAATCCGGCGGCGAGGTCGGCGAGGACCGGCGGGGGCGGCGCGGGCGGCGCGCTCGGAGCCGTACGAGCCGCCGGGAGCAACGCGCCCGGAGCCGCACCAGCCGCCGGGGGCAGCGCCCAGGCCATGGGCAGGGCGAGGCAGATCAGCACGAGGGAGACGAGCACGCCCTCGCTCGCGCCGGCCAGCCCGGCCACCACGCCCGCCAGCGCCGGGCCGAGAAGGCTCGCGAGGTTGAAGGTCATGGCGTCGTACGCGTTCGCGCGCGGCAGCAATCCGGCGGCGACGACGCGCGGGAGCTGGGCGGTCCAGCCGCCGGACAGGGCCGGCCCCAGTAGACCCGCGAGGGCGGCGACCGGGACGAGGACCGCGATCGGGAGGCGCCCGAGGGCCAGCAGGATCGCGGCGAGCGCCGTGACATAGGCGGCGAGCGCCCAGGTCAGCAGCCGGCCGGGCCGGGGCGACCGGTCGAGGAGCACGCCGAAGACCGGGCCGCCGACGGCGGCGGAGACCATCAGCCCCGCGAGCAGCGCGGACGCCGACGAGGCGGATCCGGTGACCGCGAGTCCGGCCAGCAGCAGAGCCGGGCCCGACATCTCGTCGCCGGTCCGGGCGACGGCGGCCCCGGTGACGTACCAGCCCAGCGCGTAACGCTTTCTCATGCGGATGACGTTACGCAGGTAACTCAAAAGTTGACTAGATGCGTTACATTGGCCGGGTGCCGTCCTCATCTGACGACTGGTCCACCCGGCACTCGGTGCTGGCCAACGCCGGGCGCACCGCCGCCCTGGTCAATGTGCTGTCCACGGAGAGACCGGACGCGGACGAGGTCGCGGGCGTGCTGCGCGCCCACGGCGAGAGCGGCCCGCTGAAGCTCTCCCCCGCCGACCTCGGCGCGCTGCGCTCCGCCGCCCTGCTGCTGCGCGAGGTGTTCGCGGCCGAGGACGTCGACTCGGCGGCGAAGGCGCTGAACCGGCTGCTGCCGAGGACCGCGGGGGCGTTCCGCCTCACCTCGCACGAGGGCCGGACCCCGTGGCATCCGCATCTCGACGGCGACGACGACGCGCCGTGGGGCGAGTGGTTCCTGGCGTCGTCCTGTCTGGCGCTGACCGTTCTCGTCTGGGACCGCCAGCGTCCGCCCGGCGGCGTCTGCGCGTCGCCGAGCTGCCAGAACGTCTTTCTGTCGCAGGGCAGCGGGCCCGTGCGCCGCTACTGCTCGCGCCGGTGCGCGACCCGCGAACGCGTGGCCGCACACCGCCGCTCCCGCCCATGACCCGGCGCTCCCGCCTATGGAGCCGGCGCTCCTGCCCATGAGACCGCCGCTCCACCCCATGAACCGCCGCTCCCGCCCATGAGACCGCCGCTCCCGGCAATGAACTGGAGAACCCTTGAAGCCGCTGCTGCTCATCGACGTCGACGGGCCGCTCAATCCCTATGCCGCCCGCGCCCAGCGCAGACCCGAGGGGTACACCACCCACCGGATGAACCCCTCGGGCTGGACGGGGCCCAAGCCGCTGCGCGTCTGGCTCAACCCGGACCACGGGGCGGAGCTGCTGGCGCTCGCCGAGTGGTACGAGCTGGTCTGGGCGACCACCTGGAAGGACGACGCCAACCTGCTGATAGGCCCGCAGCTCGGGCTGCCCGAGCTGCCGTTCGTCGACTGGCCGCGGATGCACGGCAGGGCCCCTCGCGGGACCTTCTGGAAGACGCAGTACATCCTGGAGTACGCGGCCGGGCGGCCGTTCGCCTGGATCGACGACGACATCACGTCCATGGACCACGAGTACGTCGAACAACAGCACCTGGCCGCCGCCCTGTTGCTGACCATCGATCCCCGGCTCGGACTGCTCCGGCCGGACTTCGACGCCCTCGCGGACTGGGCGGCGGCGCTGTGACGTACCGAGGGCCGATGCCGACTGCGACGTACTGAGGGCTACTGCTTGGCGGTGGCCCAGGCGTGCTGGATCACCAGGTCGGCCTTGACCTCGACCAGCTGGCGGGCGACCGCCGAGGGGGCCGTGCCGCCCCGGCCGTCACGGGAGGCCAGCGCGCCCGGCACGTTGAGGACCGTGCGGACCTCGGGGGTCAGATGCTCGGAGATCTTGACGAACTGGTCGTCGGTCAGCTCGTCGAGCTCCTTGCCCTCCGCCTCGGCCACCTTCACGCACTCGCCCGCGACCTCGTGCGCGACCCGGAACGGCACGCCCTGCTTGACCAGCCACTCGGCGATGTCGGTGGCCAGCGAGAAGCCGGCCGGTGCGAGCTCCTCCATCCGCTCCCGGTTGACCGTGAGCGTCGCCATCATGCCGGTGAAGGCGGGCAGCAGGACCTCCAGCTGGTCGCAGGAGTCGAAGACCGGCTCCTTGTCCTCCTGGAGATCGCGGTTGTACGCGAGCGGCAGGGCCTTCAGGGTCGCCATCAGACCCGTCAGATTGCCGATCAGCCGGCCCGACTTGCCGCGCGCCAGCTCCGCGATGTCCGGGTTCTTCTTCTGCGGCATGATCGACGAGCCGGTCGAGAAGGCGTCGTGCAGGGTCACGAAGGAGAACTCCTTCGTGTTCCAGATGATGATCTCCTCCGCGATGCGGGAGAGGTTCACGCCGATCATCGCCGTGATGAAGGCGAACTCGGCGACGAAGTCGCGCGAGGCGGTGCCGTCGATGGAGTTGCCCGCGCTGCCGCGCTCGAAGCCGAGGTCCTTGGCCACCGCCTCCGGGTCGAGCCCGAGCGAGGAGCCGGCCAGCGCCCCGGAGCCGTACGGCGACACGGCCGTGCGCTCGTCCCACTGCCGCAGCCGCTCCGCGTCCCGGGACAGCGACTGGACATGGGCGAGGACGTGGTGGGCGAAGAGGACGGGCTGCGCGTGCTGAAGGTGCGTGCGGCCCGGCATGGCGACGTCCGGGTGCGCCTCGGCGAGGCCGACCAGCGCGTCCTGGAGCTCGGCGATCAGACCGCCGACGATCCGGGCGTGGTCGCGCAGATACATCCGGAAGAGCGTGGCGACCTGGTCGTTGCGGGACCGCCCGGCGCGCAGCTTGCCGCCGAGGTCGGGACCGAGGCGCTCCAGCAGGCCGCGCTCCAGCGCGGTGTGGACGTCCTCGTCGGCGATCGTGCCGACGAACTCGCCCGCGAGGACGTCCGCCTCCAGCTGGTCGAGGCCCGCGATCATGCGCTCCAGCTCGTCGGCCGTCAGCAGACCCGCCTTGTGGAGCACGCGCGCGTGGGCGCGCGAGCCGGCGATGTCGTACGGCGCCAGCCGCCAGTCGAAGTGGACCGAGGCGGACAGCTTCGCCAGCGCCTCGGCCGGGCCGTCGGCGAACCGGCCGCCCCAGAGCCGGACGTCACCGTTGTTGCTGCTCACAGCTCATGCTCCTCAAGAGGGTGGATGTGCGGCCGCCTCCCGCTCCGAGGCCCTGGCGGGCCCGGCGGCCCCCGAGGGGGAGACAGGGAGGCGGCTGGTTCAACGTCTGAGATCAGACGAGGTCGCGCTTCGCGGCGATCTTCGAGGAGAGACCGAAGATCTCGATGAAGCCCTGCGCCTTCGACTGGTCGAAGGTATCGCCTGTGTCGTAGGTGGCGAGGTTGAAGTCGTACAGCGACTGGTCCGACTTCCGGCCGGTGACGACGGCGCGGCCGGCGTGCAGGGTCATCCGGACGTCGCCGGTGACGTGCTGGCTGGCCTCGTCGATGAATCCGTCCAGCGCGCGCTTGAGCGGGGAGAACCACAGGCCGTCGTAGACCAGCTCGCCCCAGCGCTGCTCGACCTGCCGCTTGTAGCGGGCCAGCTCGCGCTCGACGGTGACGTTCTCCAGCTCCTGGTGGGCGGTGATCAGCGCGATGGCGCCGGGCGCCTCGTAGACCTCGCGGGACTTGATGCCCACGAGCCGGTCCTCGACCATGTCGATCCGGCCGACGCCCTGGGCGCCGGCCCGCTCGTTGAGCTGCTGGATCGCCTGGAGCACGGTGACGGGCTCGCCGTCGATCGCGACCGGGACGCCCTGCTGGAAGGAGACGACGACCTCGTCGGCCTCGCGGTGCTCCGCCGGGTTCGAGGTGTACTCGTAGACGTCCTCGATCGGCGCGTTCCAGATGTCCTCCAGGAAGCCGGTCTCCACGGCCCGCCCGAAGACGTTCTGGTCGATGGAGTACGGCGACTTCTTGGTGGTGGCGATCGGGAGCTGCTTCTCCTCGCAGAACGCGATGGCCTTGTCGCGGGTCATCGCGTAGTCGCGGACCGGGGCGATGCAGGTGAGGTCCGGGCCGAGCGCGGCGATGCCGGCCTCGAAGCGGACCTGGTCGTTGCCCTTGCCGGTGCAGCCGTGGGCGACGACGCCGGCGCCGTGCTTCTTGGCGGCGGCGACCAGGTGCTTGACGATCGTGGGCCGGGAGAGGGCGGAGACCAGCGGGTAGCGGTCCATGTAGAGCGCGTTGGCCTTGATCGCCGGGAGGCAGTACTCCTCGGCGAACTCGTCCTTGGCGTCGGCGACCTCGGCCTCGACCGCACCGCAGGCGAGCGCGCGCTTGCGGATGACGTCCAGGTCCTCGCCGCCCTGGCCGACGTCCACGGCGACGGCGATGACCTCGGCGCCCGTCTCCTCGGCGATCCAGCCGATGGCGACGGAGGTGTCCAGGCCGCCCGAGTAGGCGAGTACGACGCGCTCGGTCACGGGTTTCTCCTTCGCGGTGGCGGTCACTGACGGAATAAGTATGCACTCCACCGTATGTTTCGTCAACGCGACCGGAGACGGACGGGAGACGCCCCACGGAGTCCGGCCCCCTCCCCGCCCGCGCGCACCGACCGACCCTGCGGCCGGACGGGCCCGGCCGCCGGCGCCCGCCCCGACCCCCGTCCGGCGCAGCGAGGCGCCCACGGGTGGCCCAGTCACCGGCGCGGCCGGATCGGTCCGCGCGGCCGGGGGCGCGGGGCGCGCATACGGTCCTGAGCCATGCGCCCCGCTCTCGCACTCGGCTCCGTCCTGCTGCTGCTCGCGGCGGGCACGGTCGCGGCAGCCCCCGCTCCCGCCCCGGCCCCCGCTCCCGCCGCCGCCCTGTGGGGCTCGCTCCCCGAGCGGATGGCCGACACGGGCGGCGGCTCCCAACTCCTCACGGCCCTGGCGACCGGCCCGGGCGCCACGTCCGGCTGGCTGATCTGGTGGGACCGGCGCCGCGACGGAAGCTGGACGGCGGCCGGCGCCGCCAAGGCGCGGTTCGGGTCGAAGGGCCTGACCGAGGGCAGCCGCCGCAAGCAGGGCACCTTCACCACGCCGACCGGGCTGTACGACCTCCCGTACGCCTTCGGCATCAGCCCCGCGCCCAAGGGCGTGGGCCACGCCTACCGCCGGGTGACGAAGAAGTCCTGGTGGTGCCAGGACAACCGGTCCCGCTCCTACAACCGCTGGGTGGAGGGCCTGCCCGCCGACTGCCGCGCCTCGGAGTCGGAGCACCTGGTGACATACCGGGAGCAGTACGCCCACGCCCTGGTGATCGGCTTCAACTACCACCGCCCGGTGCGCGGTCGGGGCGCGGGCATCTTTCTGCACGTCAACGGGCGTGGCGCGACCGCCGGTTGTGTCTCGGTGCCGCGCCGGGCGATGGCGCGGATCCTCGACTGGGCCGACCCCGCCCGCGATCCGCACATCGCGATCGGAACGGCCTGGGGACCCACCGCCCTCACCCGTTACTGAGGCGCCGCCGGCTCGCGGCTGATACAAGAGCCGCACGGATTGAACTTCTCACGGCTCGTCTGCGTATCCAACGACGCGAACGGAGCGCAGTCGAGGAGCAGCCGTGACGATGATTCAGAGTGGTCGGGCCGCCAGACGCCAGACCATGCGCGCCATCCGGCCCCGCCGGAACCCGGCGACGGTGCTGCTTGCCCTCGCCGGGGCCGGGGCGACGGCCGTGCTGTGGCTGTGGTGGGAGAACACCGACATAGTGCGGATGAGCACGGCCGAGTGGCTGATCGGCGCCGGCCGGATCACCGGTCTGCTCGGCGGCTACACGATCGCGCTCGTGGTGCTCCAGATGGCCCGGGTGCCGGCGCTGGAGCGCGGTGTGGGCTCCGACCGGGCGACCCGTTGGCATGCGATGACCGGGCGGTACGCCATCAGCCTCGTCGTCGCGCATGTCGTGCTGACGGTCTGGGGCTACGCCGTGCAGGCCCGTACGGGCGTCGTCGAGCAGACCGTCACCGTCGTCGTCGACTTCCCCGAGATGATCAAGGCGACGATCGGCACGGCGCTCCTGCTGATCGTCGGCTTCGTTTCGGCGGGCGCGGTGCGGCGCCGGATGCGCTACGAGACCTGGTACTACCTGCATCTCCTCACCTATGCCGCCGTCTATCTGACCTTCTGGCACCAGCTGGCGACCGGCGCCGAGTTCGTCGCGAACCCGACCGCCAGGACCGTCTGGTACGTGATGTACGGCGCCGTGGGCGCGCTGCTCGTCTGGTACCGGGTCCTCGCGCCGGTGCGGCTCAACATGCGGCACCGGATGCGGGTGGAGTCCGTCGTGAACGAGGCGCCCGGCGTGGTCTCGGTGCTGATCAGCGGGCGGCGGCTGCACCGGCTCGGCGCCGAGGCGGGGCAGTTCTTCCGCTGGCGGTTCCTCACCTCGGGACTGCGCTGGAGCGCCAATCCGTACTCCCTGTCCGCTCCCCCGCGCCCGAATCTGATGCGCATCACGGTCAAGGCCGTCGGGAAGCACAGCACGGCGCTGTCCCGGCTGGAGCCGGGGACGCGGGTCTGGGCCGAGGGCCCGTACGGCGCGATGACCGCCGGCCGGCGGAGCCGCAGAAAGGTTCTGCTGATCGCCGGCGGCGCAGGGATCACCCCGCTGCGGGCTCTGTTCGAGACGCTGCCCGGCGGGCCCGGGGATCTGACCCTGCTCTACCGGGCGGGCGCGACCCAGGACCTGGCTCTGTGGAACGAGCTGCAGGAGATCGCCGAGGAGCGGGGCGCGCGGCTGATGTACGCCGTGAACGGGCCCGACGGAGCGCGGCCCGAGATCAGCACCGAGCGTCTGCAGAAGGTGCTGCCGGACATCGACGAGCACGACGTCTTCCTCTGCGGGCCGCCCGGCCTCGCGGACGAGTCGTACAAGGCACTTCGCGCGGCGGGCGTGCCGGCCCGCCGCATCCACCATGAGTCGTTCGAGATGTGAGGCCGTCCTTGAAGAGGAAACATCCGCTGCGTCGGATCATGATCGGGATCGCGGGCACCACATCGGCCGTCGTGCTGCTGCTCGCGCTGAAGCAACCGGGCACGACGGTGGCCGAGTCGTCGGCACAGGCCGGCGGCGCCGCGCCGCCGGGCTCCTCGGCGGCCGCGGGCGGTGTGCAGGCCGCCGGGGGCCAGACCGTGCTCGGGGACGAGGCCGATACCCAGTTCGGCCCGGTCCAGGTCCAGCTCACCATGGACGGCGGCCGGATCACGGCCGCGGCCGCGGTGAAGACGCCGAACGGCGACGAGAACAGCCGGAAGCTCGCCGCGCGGGCGGTGCCCGAGCTCAACAAGGCGGCCGTCGCCGCCCAGAGCGCGCAGATCGACACGGTCTCGGGCGCGACCTACACCAGCGAGGGCTACGTCAAGTCCCTGCAGAGCGCCCTCGACAAGGCCAAGGGCGCGGGAGCGCAGGCCCCGGGCGCCGAGGCGGGCGCCGGAGCCGGCGCGGGCACGGATCCGGGAGCGGCCACGGGCGGCGGAGCGGGCGCCGAGCCCGAGGCCCCCGCCGCACCTGAGGCGCCCGCTCCCGAGGCGCCTGCCGCGCCCGCCGCGCCCAAGACGGTCGTCGGCGACGTGGCGAGCACTCAGTACGGCGACGTCCAGGTCCAGATCACCGTCAGCGGCGGCAAGGTCACCGCGGCCGACGCCGTGAAGGCGCCCAACTCCGACGAGAACAGCCGGAAGATCGCCGCACGCGCCGTGCCCCAGCTCAACAAGGCGGCCGTCGCGGCCCAGAGCGCACAGGTCGACGCGGTCTCCGGCGCCACGTTCACCAGCGAGGGCTACACCAAGTCCCTGCAGAGCGCCCTCGACAAGGCCGGGCTGTGACCGCCGGCCAGGCGCGGCTGCGCCATGTCGAGCACGCGATGGGCACGGTGTTCTCCTTCGACGTGCGCGTCGCCGCCGAGAGCGACACGGAGCGCGTGCGGGCCGGACTGGTCGCCGCGGTGGCGAGCCTGCACCACGCGGACGAGACCTTCTCGACGTACCGTCAGGACAGCGAGCTGAACAGGCTGGCCCGCGGCGAGCTCTCGCTGGCCGAGTGCGCTCCGGAGATGGCCGAAGTCCTCCAGGGGTGCGAGGAGGCGGAGGCCGAGAGCGACGGCTGGTTCAGCACCCGGTACGCCGGCGGCCTCGACCCGACCGGCCTGGTCAAGGGCTGGGCGGTGCAGCGCGCGGTGCGCATGCTCGCCTCCTCCGGCGCGGAGGCCGTCTGCCTGAACGGCGGCGGGGACGTCCAGCTGTACGGCGGCCCCTGGCGCGTGGGCGTCTCGGACCCGCTGCGGCCGGGCGGGCTGGTCACGGTGATCGAGGCGCATCGGAGCCTGGCCGTGGCGACGTCGGGGCCCGCCGAGCGCGGCTGCCACATCCTCGACCCGCACACGGGCCGGCCCCCGGCCGTGGCCATCGCCTCGATGACCGTCGTGTGCCCCGGCCTGACCCGCGCGGACGTGCGCGCGACGGCGGCCTACGCCATGGGCGACCGGGCGCGCGACTGGCTGGAGGAGCTGCCCGACACGGAGGGCTTCGCGGTCACCGGCGACGGCGGCACCTGGCAGACCAGCGGGTTCGCGCGGCACGGGGCGAAGGTGGCGGCCTGACGCAGGAGACCGGGGCGGGGGCGGCGGCCGAGCGGACGGCCGGGCCCTTCCTGGGGGCGGACAGCCGGACGGCCGGACGGGTGGAGGGGCCCGCCCGGCCGTCCGGTCGTGTCAGCGCTCGTGTCGGGGCTGGTGTCAGCGGTCGTTCTGCGCCAGACGCAGCAGATGGTCCGCGAGCGCCTGGCCGCCCACCGGGTCGCGGCTGATCAGCATGAGCGTGTCGTCGCCGGCGATGGTGCCGAGGATGTCGTGGAGCTCGGCCTGGTCGATGGCCGAGGCCAGGAACTGCGCCGCGCCCGGCGGGGTGCGCAGCACCACGAGGTTGGCCGACGCCTCGGCGGAGATCAGCAGCTCGCCGGAGAGGCGCCGCATGCGCTCCTCCTTGGCCGACTCGCCGAGCGGGGCCTGCGGGGTGCGGTAGCCGCCCTCGCTGGGGACCGCGTAGATCAGCTCGCCGCCGGTGTTGCGGATCTTCACCGCGCCCAGCTCGTCGAGGTCGCGGGAGAGCGTCGCCTGAGTGACGCTCAGCCCGTTGTCCCCGAGCAGCTTGGCCAGCTGGCTCTGCGAGCGCACCGGCTGCCGGTTGAGGATGTCCACGATCCTGCGGTGCCGGGCCGTGCGCGTCTGCGGCACCGCAGGCCCGCCGTGGTCGGCCTCGTGCTCGGACTCATGCGCCTCGATCATCGTCGTCTCATTCTCCGGATCGTTCCCCAGGCTTCGAAGCCTCGCCGCCCTCGTCGAGGATGCCTGGCAGCGCTTCGAGGAACGCGTCTGCCTCCACGTCACCGATGATCAGCGGCGGCATCAGCCGGATGACATCGGGGGCGGGAGCGTTCACCAGGAAGCCGGCACCCTGAGCCGCCTGCTGCACCTGGGGCGCGAGGGACTCCGTGAGAACGATACCCAGCAGCAGGCCCGCACCGCGGACATGTGAGACGAGCGGATGCCCCAGGGACTCGATTCCCTCCCGCAGCTTCTCGCCGAGCCGCTTCACCTCGTCCAGCCGTCCGCCGGCCGCGAGTGTGTCGAGGACGGCGAGCCCGGCGGCGCATGCGACCGGGTTCCCGCCGAAGGTCGAGCCGTGGTGGCCGGGCTTGAGGAGGTCCGCCGCCTCGCCGAAGACGATCGTCGCGCCGATCGGCAGCCCGCCGCCGAGCCCCTTGGCGAGGGTGATCACATCGGGCTCGACGCCCTGGTGCGCCTGGTGCTCGAACCAGTGGCCGGTCCGGCCGACGCCGGTCTGCACCTCGTCGAGCACGAGCAGCGTCCCGGTGGCCCGGGTGATCTCCCGGGCGGCCTCCAGATATCCCCTGGGCGGCACGACGACGCCGTTCTCGCCCTGGATGGGCTCGATGACGAGCAGCGCGGTCTCCTCGGTGACCGCGGCCCGCAGCGCGTCGGCGTCGCCGAAGGGGACGTGCGTGACATCGCCCGGCAGCGGCAGGAACGGCGTCTGCTTCGCCGGCTGGCCGGTGAGCGCCAGGGCGCCCATCGTCCGGCCGTGGAAGCCGCCGACGGTGGCCACGGCGTGCCCCCGGCCCGTCAGGCGGCCGAGCTTGAAGGCGGCTTCGTTGGCCTCGGCGCCGGAGTTGGAGAAGTAGACGCGTCCGGGGCGGCCGGCCAGCTGGATCAGCCGCTCGGCGAGGGCGACCGGGGGCTCGGCGGCGTACAGGTTGGAGACGTGGCCGAGGGAGGCGATCTGGCGGGAGACGGCCTCGACGACGGCCGGGTGCGCGTGGCCGAGCGCGTTCACGGCGATGCCGCCGACGAAGTCGGTGTACCGCGTGCCCTGCGCGTCCCAGACCGCGGCGCCCTCTCCGCGTACCAGAGTCAGCTTCGGCGTGCCGTAGTTGTCGGTCATCACGCTCTGCCAGCGCTGCGCGAGGTCCTCGTTGCCGGTCACTGCGTTCCCCCTCCTTGTCCGTCCGGCACGACCATCGTGCCGATGCCCTCGTCGGTGAAGATCTCCAGCAGGATCGAGTGCTGGACGCGGCCGTCGATCACGCGGGCGGTGTTGACTCCGTTGCGCACGGCGAACAGGCAGCCCTGCATCTTGGGGACCATGCCGCTGGCCAGGTCCGGCAGGAGCTTCTCCAGCTGCGTGGCGGTGAGCCGGCTGATCACGTCGTCGCTGTTCGGCCAGTCCTCGTACAGGCCCTCGACGTCGGTGAGGACCATCAGCGTCTCGGCGCCCAGCGCCGCGGCCAGCGCGGCGGCTGCGGTGTCGGCGTTGACGTTGTAGACGTGGCCGTCGTCGGCGGAGCGCGCGATGGAGGAGACGACCGGGATGCGGCCGTCCGCCAGGAGCGCCTCGATGGCGCCGGTGTCGATCTTCGTGATCTCGCCGACCCGGCCGATGTCGACCAGCTCGCCGTCGATCTGCGGCTGGTGCTTGGTGGCGGTGATGGTGTGCGCGTCCTCGCCGGTCATGCCGACGGCGAGCGGGCCGTGCTGGTTGATCAGCCCGACGAGCTCGCGCTGGACTTGGCCGGCCAGCACCATCCGTACGACGTCCATGGCTTCGGGCGTGGTGACCCGCAGGCCCGCCTTGAACTCGCTGACCAGGCCGTGCCTGTCCAGCTGGGCGCTGATCTGCGGGCCGCCGCCGTGGACGACGACCGGCTTGAGCCCGGCGTGCCGCAGGAAGACGATGTCCTGGGCGAAGGCCGCCTTGAGGTCCTCGTCGATCATGGCGTTGCCGCCGAACTTGACGACGACCGTCTTGCCGTTGTGCCGGGTCAGCCAGGGAAGCGCCTCGACGAGGATCTGGGCCTTGGGCAGCGCGGTGTGCTTGCGGGCGCTCATGAGGAGTACGCGCTGTTCTCGTGGACGTAGTCCGCGGTGAGGTCGTTGGCCCAGATGACGGCGGACTCGGACCCGGCGGCGAGGTCGGCGGTGATCTTCACCTCGCGGTAGCGCATGTCGACCAGCTCGCGGTCCTCGCCGACGGAGCCGTTCTTGCAGACCCAGACGCCGTTGATGGCGACGTTGAGCCGGTCGGGCTCGAAGGCGGCGCTCGTGGTGCCGATGGCGGACAGCACCCGGCCCCAGTTGGGGTCCTCGCCGTGGATCGCGCACTTGAGGAGGTTGTTGCGGGCGATGGAGCGGCCCACCTCGACGGCGTCGTCCTCGGTCGCGGCGTTGACCACCTCGATGCGGATGTCCTTGCTGGCGCCCTCGGCGTCGCGGATCAGCTGCTGGCCGAGGTCGTCGCAGACGGCCCGTACGGCCTCGGCGAACACCTCGTACTCCGGGGCGACCTCGGAGGCGCCGGAGGCGAGCAGCACCACCGTGTCGTTGGTCGACATGCAGCCGTCGGAGTCGACGCGGTCGAAGGTGACCTTGGTGGCGGCGCGCAGCGCCTTGTCCAGTGCGTCGCTGTCGACGTCGGCGTCGGTGGTGAGGACGACGAGCATGGTGGCGAGGCCGGGGGCGAGCATGCCCGCGCCCTTGGCCATGCCGCCCACGGTCCAGCCCTCCCTGCTGACCACGGACGTCTTGTGGACCGTGTCGGTGGTCTTGATGGCGATGGCGGCCTTCTCGCCGCCGTGCGGGCTGAGCTGGGCGACGACCTCGTCGACGCCGGGCAGCAGCTTGTCCATCGGCAGCAGCAGACCGATCAGGCCGGTGGAGCAGACGGCGACCGTGCCGGCGCCGTGGCCGCCGGTCTCGTCGTGGCCCGCGCTGTTGAGCGACTCGGCGACCTTCTCGGCGGTGGCGTGGGTGTCCTGGAAGCCCTGGGGGCCGGTGCAGGCGTTGGCGCCGCCGGAGTTGAGGACGACGGCGGTCAGCTCGCCGCTCTTCAGCACCTGCTCGGACCAGAGCACGGGCGCGGCCTTGACGCGGTTGGAGGTGAAGACGCCCGCGGCGGCGGAGCGCGGGCCGTGGTTGACCACGAGGGCCAGGTCCGGGTTGCCGTTCTCCTTGATCCCGGCGGCGATGCCCGCCGCCGTGAATCCCTGGGCTGCCGTGACGCTCACGGTGCGACTCCGATCGTGGAAAGCCCGATGGACTCGTCGAGTCCGAGGGCGAGGTTCATGCTCTGGACGGCACCGCCCGCGGTGCCCTTGGTCAGGTTGTCGATGGCGCTGATCGCGATGATGCGGCCCGCGGCCTCGTCGTACGCGACCTGCACCTGAACGGCGTTGGAACCGTAGACGGACGCCGTGGCGGGCCACTGCCCCTCGGGAAGCAGACGGACGAAGGGCTCGTCGGCGAAGGCCTTCTCGTAGGCGGCCCGCACCGCCTCCGCGGTGACGCCGGGCTTGGCCTTCGCGCTGCACGAGGCGAGGATGCCCCGCGCCATCGGGGCGAGGGTGGGCGTGAAGGAGACGGTGACCCGCTCGCCCGCCGCGGCGCTCAGGTTCTGGATCATCTCGGGCGTGTGCCGGTGGCCGCCGCCGACGCCGTAGGGCGTCATCGAGCCCATCACCTCGGAGCCGAGGAGGTGCGTCTTGGGGGCCTTGCCCGCGCCGGAGGTTCCCGAGGCGGCGGTGATCACGGCCTCGGGCTCGGCGAGGGAGGCAGCGTACGCCGGGAAGAGCGCGAGGGAGACGGCGGTGGGGTAGCAGCCGGGCACGGCGATGCGCTGGGAGCCGCGCAGCGCGGCGCGGGCGCCGGGCAGCTCGGGCAGGCCGTAGGGCCAGGTCCCGGCGTGCGGGGAGCCGTAGAAGGCCTCCCAGTCGGCGGCGTCCGCCAGCCGGAAGTCGGCGCCCATGTCGACGACGAGGACCTCGTCGCCGAGCTGCTCGGCGACGGCGGCGGACTGCCCGTGCGGCAGGGCGAGGAAGACGACGTCGTGCCCGGCGAGGACCTCGGCCGTGGTGGCCTCCAGCACGCGGTCGGCGAGCGGCAGAAGATGCGGCTGGAGCCCGCCGAGCCGCTGGCCCGCGTTGGAGTTGGCGGTGAGAGCGCCGATCTCGACCTCGGGGTGCGCGAGGAGCAGACGGAGCAGTTCACCGCCTGCGTATCCGCTCGCTCCGGCCACTGCTGCTCGTACGGTCATCGAACCCTCCTCGTCGATGGCATGACTATACGCAGCAGTGCAGTTTTATGCAATCAGGAGATCAGTCAGCGGACGCGGGGTGTGTGTGACGCCTTTCTGCTGTGCATGAGGATGAGATGGCGCGCGCGAGCCTGCGGTACACGCTGACCGAGGCGGAGCATGGCCACGTCTGGGGCATCTGCGCCGACCTGGAGGGACTGTTCGGAGAGTCCCAGCGGGGGATGTACGAACTGCTCGACTGGGTTCCGGAGAAAGTCGAAATGCCCGCTTGGGTGGGTAGCCGGGTGTGGCTGGTGCCGGACGGCGAGACACTCGATCACTGGATGCCGGCTCGTCTGCGATCGATGTGTCAGCGCGGTCGCCGGTGCCCGGCACGTCCTTGGCGAGCCGGCCTGCGAGTGCGCTCACCGGGCATCGACCGGGTGAGGACGCCGAGTGTGAGCAGAGCGAGCGCCGGCAGCACGGCGACGATGATTCCCATGGGCAAGGCGTCGGTGGCGCCACCCGCGCCGGCCAGCGGAGCAAGTGCCCCGCCGATCATGAACTGGCTGAAGCCGAGCAGAGCGGCTGCCGACCCGGCGTGTCCGCCGTGGTCGGCCAGGGCCTGGGCCGCGGCGTTCGGCATGACCAGGCCCACGCTGGAGACCAGGACGAACAGGCCGATCAGGAGCACGGGCAGGGGTGCCCGTGTCAGCACCGCGCCCAGGACCGTGGCGCCACCGGCTGTCGCGCCCAGCAGACCGGCGAGCAGCAGCACGCGGGCGCCGGCCCGGGCCACCAGCCGGCCGCTGATCTGGGCGGCCGCAATGAGTCCGGCGGCGTTGACGGCGAACACGGCGCTGTACTGCTGCGGTGACAGGCCGTGGATTTCCTGCAGGACGAACGGCGAGCCGGAGATGTAGGCGAACATCGCCGCGAAGACCAGGCCGTTGGCCAGGACGTACCCGGTGAAGACCCGGTCGCTGAGCAGCTGCCCGACGACAGCCGGCAGCGGCTGGCGTGACGCGGAGGACCGGGTCTCCGGCAGTCCCGCGGCGGAGGCCGCCAGCATCACGGCGCCGAGTACGGCCAGGCTCACGAAGATCCCCGGCCAGGCTGTGACGCGCAGTAGCTGGCCGCCGAGGACCGGCGCGAACACCGGCGCCAGGCCGGTGATCAAGGTCAGTGCGGAGAAGAGACGTGCGGTGCGGGTTCCGGAGGTGCAGTCGCGGACCATGGCGTTGGCGATGACGATGCCGAACGCCCCGCCGATGCCCTGGACCAGGCGTAGGCCGACGAAGGTCCGGACGTCGGGCGCCACCGCGCAGAGCGCGCTGGCGATCGTGTAGAGGGCGAGGCCCGCCAGCAACGGACGCCGCCGGCCGTAGATGTCGCTCAGCGGCCCGGCGATCAGCTGCCCGATGGCCAGCCCGACCAGGCAGGCGGTGATGGTGAGCTGGGTGGCCGCGGCGCTGGCGCGCAGGTCGCCGGCGAGGTCCGGCAGTCCGGGCAGGTAGCCGTCGATGGACAGTGGTCCCAGGGCCACGAGCGCTGCGAGCAGGACGATGAATCGGGTGTGCCGGCCGGCGGCGTCGTTGCTCATGGCTCAGTACGCCACGGTGATGCGGCGGCGGATCGCGGTGCCGCCCTCGATCGTGTCGGCCAAGGCGATCGCGTAGTCGGCGTACGAGATGCGGCTGTTGCCGTCGTCGTCGGTGAGCAGGGTGTCCCCAGCGCTGCGGTAGGCCCCGGTCCGCTCGCCCGCTCCGATGACCGCGGCGGGCGACACGTACGTCCAGTCGAGGTCGTGCACGCCGCGGTAGAGGTCGAGCGCTTCGGACTGGGCCTCGGCGTTGGCCTTCCACAGCGCGGGGAAGTCCGGGTCGTCCATGACCCGGGCGCCGGTCGGCGTGCGCAGGCTACCGGCACCGCCGATGGTGACCAGGCGGGTGACGCCGGCTCGGCGGAGTCCGTCGATCAGCGCACGGGCGGCGCCGACGATCGTGGCGCGGTCGTCCTCCTGGCCGATCCGGGGGCCGACGGCCGACAGCACGGCGTCGTGGGAGGCGGCGAGGCCGGCGACCGCGGTGGCGTCTGTGACGTCACCGGTGGTCACGGTCAGGGCCTGGTGCCCCAGTCCGTCGACGTGGCCGGCTCGGGTGACCGCGGTGACGGTGTGGCCGCGACGCAGTAGCTCCTCGGTGGTGGGCCGGCCGATGTTGCCGCTGGCGCCGAACAGGACGATCTTCATGTGTTGCTCCTTGTTTCTGATGGTCAGAGGACGGGCTGGCCGTCGGCGACGATGGCCGCGGTGATGCCGCGCTCGTCGGCGGCGTGCTGGAAGCGCTGCTCGATGTCGGGTTGTTCGGTGTAGAACGGCGGGTTGTGGAACAGGCCGTAGTGCATGGCGCAGACGGTGCCGGCGCCGAGTGCGACGGCGGCCTCGACGCCCTGCTCGGGGGTCATGGTCGCCGGGACGTTGGCCGCGTAGCCCTCGAAGTGGGCGATGACGCCGTTGACCGGGACGAACGCGACGTCGAACGGGCCGTGGTCGCGGGCGATCTGCCACCAGCTGCCGTGCCACTGGGTGTCGCCGCAGTGGATGACCCGCCGGCCGGCGCCTTCGACGACCCAGGCGACCTGGTCACAGTCGTTGCCGCGCCAGTCCAGCGAGGTCACCGGGGTGACGGTCAGCTCTCCGATGCGCCGTGACTGGCCCAGGTCCTGGGCAACTGGGGTGATGCCCGCCTCGTGCAGCGCCGCCGCGCTCGGGGTGTGGCAGCCGATCGTGCCGGTGGCCGCGATCCGGGCGATCAGGTCGTGGTCGTAGTGGTCGGGGTGCAGGTGGGTGATGAGGGCGTGGGTGCCGGGCGGGGTGTCGACCGGGTCGACCGGCCGGTGCGGCGGCCCCATCACCGGCGCCAGCGGAGCGACGTTCTCGAGCGGGTCGATCAGCAGGCGGGTGTCGCCGAGACGGATCTCGACGCCGGCCCAGGCCAGCCGACGTACGGAAAGGGTGGGGGTCATGGGCAGCGACGCTAGACCGGCGTTGTTGAGAAAGTCAACAAGAGAGTTTTGAATCTCAACACCACGATGTAGGGTGGTGGCATGCGCACCTACGGGCAGTACTGCGGCATCGCGAAAGCACTGGACACCATCGGCGACCGATGGACCCTGCTGATCGTCCGTGAACTGCTCGCCCTGGGTCCGTGCCGGCACACCGACCTGCGCAACGGGCTGCCCGGGATCGCCAGCAACCTGCTGGTCGACCGGCTCCGCGAACTCGAGGAAGCCGGCCTGATCCACCGCGAGGCCGCCCCGCCGCCGGTGGCCACCACCCTGTTCTCCCTCACCGAGCGTGGCCGCACGCTGGAGCCGGTGCTGCAGGAACTGAGCCGGTGGGGCGTGCCGCTGTTGCGTGAGCCGGCCGGCAGCGACACCTTCCGCACCCACTGGCTGGACGTGCCCGCCCGGGCACTGACCGACCACCGCCCCGACCAGCCGGCAATCGCCCTGCAACTGCACGCCGACGGCAACGAAGACCTGGTCATCGAAGTCAAGGACGGCTCGGTGCACACCCACGCCGGCCGGGTCGACCACCCCACCGCGTCCCTGACCGGACCGCCGCACCTGCTGGCCGCGACCCTGCTCGGCGACCTCGATCTGAGCGCCGCAGTACAGCAAGGCCTGCGGCTCAGCGGCGAACACGAGGCAGTACTGCGCATCCTGCCCCGCTGAACGACCGGCCGCTCGCGAGACTGCGACCTCAAGCTCTACCGAGTCTGCGCCGGTCTCAAAAACGGTCCATTGAGCGTTTTCCAAATGGCTTTGGGCAGCTGAGGGCGCGTATCGGGGTAGAGCGCGGGGTTGGGTGAGGCTCCCGGCAAGACAAGCAATCGACCAAGAAAGATGCCCCTCCCGGGAGCCTCGTTGCTGTCCTACCCTGCCGCGATCCCGCTGTCCACCCGATCGCTGAACCACCTCGCCGACCTGATCAGCACCCATCGCCAGCAACGCCGATCACACTGGCGCCGCCTCAAACCCGGCCGTCAAGCGCTCCTGGCGCTGGCCCACCTTCGCAACGGCGACACGTTCACCCGGCTGGCAGCCGGCTTCCAGATCGGGGTGGCCACCGCCTGGCGCTACGTCCGCGAAGCGATCACCCTGCTCGCGTCGACCGCCGAGCACCTGCAGACAGCCATGACCCGGATTCGCCTCCTGGGCTACGCGATCCTCGGCGGCACCTTCCCGACCGACCGTGTCCACCATCAGAAGCCGACGGGCGCCGCGTACCGGACGCGGCCGACTCGGCGCGCTCGACGGCGTCTACCGGCTGGCGCTCGCGGACGTCGCCGCCCGGCTGCGCGCGGCGCCTCGGCCGGCCGGCCTGGCGCCGCGCTGGGAGCGGATCGGCGGCTGGACGCTCGTCGCCCTTGGGGGCGGAGCGGCCGCCGCCGAGGGACGTCCCCGCTAGGACCGCGTCGCCGTACCGCACTCGTCCCCAGCGGACTCGCCCCGCCCGACCGGCGCGCTGCGGTCGTACGGGTCGACCACCGTGCCGGACTCGCCCTCCGGGCGGTCCGTGCCGAAGGGCGGGGTGAAGTAGCCCGTGGGGGCGCCGCAGCCGCCGTTGGTCATGTCGTACTTGTACGAGACGATCGAGAACGTGCCCGGCTCGGTGATCACCTTGTCAGGGTCGTCCCAGCTCAGGACGTACTCGCGCCGGACGATCGTGCGTACGATCTCGTCGTCGCCGCCCGCGTCCGCGCGGGTGACCGGGTAGACGAAGGTGACGTCGGCGGTCACCTCGAGCGCGCCGCGCTTGCCCTCCCGGTAGGTGAGCCGGCCCCGGGTCTTCACCTCGTCGCCTACCAGCTGGGTGCGGGAGGGCTGGAAGCGGCTGAAGAGGAGGAGGGGGTCGTTCTCCTCGCTCGGGGTCTTGAAACCGGTTCGCAGAAGGTCCTGGACGTCCTTCTGGTGCGGGTTGATCAGTGCGATCGCCTTCTCGGGGCGCTCGCCCCGCAGCACCTCGCGGTCCAGGCTGGAGGCGACGAGGAAGTCCCGGCTGCGGGCGAGGGCCCGCTCGACCTCGGGCGCGCTCATCCGGCCGACCGCCCCGGCCTTCGGCACAGTGATCCCCGCCGCTCCGCTCGCCCAGCTCGCCGCCGGGGAGCCGCGGAACGGCTCGTCCTTGGTGGGGCGTTGGGCCGCCTCCGCCGGGGGCGCCGTGGTCGGGCGGGCGGTCTCGGCCCCCAGCGGCGGGGAGTCGGCGTCGTCGCCGCCACCGAACAGGTCCACTGTCTTCCCCGGCACGAGCGCCACCGCCAGCAGCACCAGCGAGACCAGCAGCCCGAACACGTACCAGCCCGTGCGCCGCTTGGGCCGCGCGGGTGTGTAGGTGCGCCAGCCCTCCTCGCGGCCAGGCTCTGCGCGCAGCCGCTTCGCCACGTCGCGGGCCCGCGCCGACGGCTCCTTGGGCGCGTCGGCGGCGCCCGCCACCGACTCGCGCAGAAACCGCTCCCACTCCTCGTCGGACCTGGACGAGCCGTCCGGCTCCGTACCCGCGCCCATCCCCAACCCCCTGGCAGTCGTCAGTCCGCGGCCCACTCCCCCCGGGGGACGCTTCCGCATAGTGACACAGGGCGCTGACGGCAAGGCCAGCTGGGTGGACGGTGTGGGCGGCGCCACTCTCTCAACTGGCCGACGGGAGTGCCCAGTCACAGCGCGACGGGGTGCCCCGGTGGGCCGCCGAGCGACCTCGGCGCGACCGTTCAGTGGCTGACGGCGGCTTTGACGAGGGCGACGGCCAGGCCGATCGCCGCGTCGAGCGCGCCGGCCAGCAGGGCGACCGCGGTGCCGTTGCCCATCCGGACGCCGCCGTACCAGCCCCAGCCGAACAGGCTGGCCACGCTGACCCCGGCCGCCGTGAACAGCGCGGTCTCCAGGTACATCACGTCCAGGGCCGCGGCGCCGATCAGGAGGAGCGGGCCGACCGCGGACAGCAGCAGCGGGCTGCTGACCCACAGCATCCGGCGCAGCTCCGCACCCGTGGCCACCCGGCCGTGGACGGTGCGGTGGGCCTGCTCGTCGGCGACGAGCGTCGCCAGCCAGAGGCCGACGGCGGCGGCCGTCACGCTGGCCGCGGCGCCGGCGGGAGTGGCGTGCTCGACCGCCGACAGGCCGATCACCACGGAGATCATGGTGATGGTCGCGTACAGGCGCTCCTTGAGCCAGTTGAGCTGATCGGCCGTGGCCTGCCGGCTGTCGCCCGCCGCGGCCGCGGAGCCGTCGACCGGGAGGGGCTCACGTCCGGCGCCCTCGCTGTCGTCTTGGCCCATGCCGTCAGCGTAAGTGCGCAACGCTGCCTCTCTGACGCTACGTCAGGGTGTGTCGCCGGGGTGAGTCAGGCGGCGGGCGCCGAGCACACCGGCGACGGCGATACCTCCGCCCAGGACGCTGGCGAGGGCTTCGCGGAACAGTATGCGGGAGGCGACGGCGGTGAGGGCGACGCCGTCGACTGCCCGACTCCGTAGGCGAGTTCGAGGGACAGTACGTCGCGCGGCCCAATGCCCTGATGTGCGCTTTTGCGAATTCCGTGGCCGCCGGGGCTGCGGCTCTGCCAGGGTGTGGCTTTCCAGACCATGATCCGGAGAGGTGGCACCATGAGCACATCCACGAACTGGCCCGTCCTCGCCCAGTCCCACGACGCTCTGCTCACCGCCGTCCGCGGCGTGGCGCCGGGCGACTGGGAGCGGTCCACCCCGTGCGCGGAGTGGAACGTCCTCCAGGTGCTCCAGCACGCGGCGGGCGACCAGCTGGGCTATGCCGCGTTCCTCGGCGAGGGCGCCGGCCCCGGCTACGACCCGTTCGCGCCCTCCGGGAAGCTGGACGACGAACCGCTCGCGGTGGCGGAGGCGGCGGTGCGCACGGCGGCGGCCGCGTGGTCGCGGGTGGCCGCGGACCAGGCGGAGGTGCCCGTCCCGCTCCCGCCCAACAAGATGCCCGCGGCCCTCGGCGCGAGCGCCTGCGCCCTGGACGCGGCCGTGCACGCCTGGGACATCGCCGTCGCCACCGGGCAGCCGTCGCCGCTGACCCCGGAGCTCGCGACCGAACTGCTCGCAGCGGCCAGACAGTTCGTCGAACCGCTGAGAGCCTTCGCCTTCGCACCGGTGGTGCAGGAGGAGCCGGGGGACGACGCGGTGGCGGAGCTGCTGAAGTACCTGGGACGGCGGCCCGACTGGGCGGCGTGACAGCCGGCGTCGTCCTGAGGAGAGTCCGTCGGACACTCCAGAGCTCTCCAGTCGGCCGCACAGGCCGGCTGGAGAGCTCTGTGTCGCCAAGGCCCGATGTCTCGGGCCCCGGTGAAGGTCAATCTCCTTGTCCGCCCGTTGAACACGAGTTAATGTCCCCGAGCACGTATCGGGGGATCACAGCAGGCGGGGGTCATGGCAGACGATTTCGACGCGCCCAAGAAAGCGGGCGCATGGGGGCAGGCGGTCGCGGCCGTGGCGGTGGTCGCGGCGCTCGGCGGCGGCCTGTGGGCGCTCCAGGCGCAGGAGACCGAGGCGTCCTCGAAGGGCGAGGCGCGTGCCGCCACCTGCTCGGACGGGGAGCCCGAGAAGGAGCAGGAGAAGACGGGGAAGGGCCCCCGGCATGTCTCCGGACTGCAGCTGTGCGAGGCGCTGAACCGTCCCGACCTCGCTGAACTGCTGGGCACGCCCGGCGAGAGGGCGAAGACCGCCGGGGGTTCCGACAGCTCCTTCAAGACCGGCAGCGGCAAGGAGATCGACACTCCCTCGGCCAAGATCGAGTACGACACCTACACGGTGAACCTCGCGGCCACCTACGACGGTCTCAAGGTGACCGACTCCGCCTCGCTTCTGCGGGACAGCCGGCAGCAGCGGGTCCTGGGCCGCCCGGGGATCGTCTACTCGGACCAGACCATCAGCATCCGCTTCCGCCTCGACGGGAGCGACAGCGAGACCGGCGCCGGCGTCCCGGCCCGCGTCGTCTCCGTGGCGCAGGACGCGAAGGACAGCGGCGGCTCCTTCGAGCTGACCCTGTGGCGCACGGACGGCACGATGCCGGACGACACGGTGCTGCTCCGCGTCGCCGAGAAGGTGCTGCCGACGCTCCCGGGGTGGGCTGCCGAACGGTGACGGCCTCGGGCGGCGCCGCCCCGGCGTCCGGAGCTCCCGCGGGGGCCGCGCGTGAGCCGGCCCCCGCGGCGCTGACCGGCATGCGGCAGGCGCTCGCCTACCGGGACAGTCGCTTCGTCGACTTCCAGGACTTCGACTACCCCGGCGGCCGGGGCCATGGGCGTCGATGGGTCCACATCAAGCGCTTCCGCCTCCCGGACGGCTCGCCGGCCGACCGGGAGCTGCTGGACGCCTTGATCGCGCACCCGGAGTTCCGGGACACCTACGACGGCGCCGGGATCTGGTCAGAGCCGCGGCACGGCCCGTGGTGGTCGGACCGGATCAGCTCCGGCACGTACCAGAGCGTCGAAGCGTCGACGGCGCTCAGCACGATCGACGCCTGGGCAGCCGGCGGCGCTCCCCTCCCTTCGGACCTGGACGCGAGGCTGCACGCGGCGGTCCGCACGCCCGTACGCCGGGCGACGAGCCGGTACGTCCTCGGAGCCCTCCCCGACGACGCGCACCACGACTACGGCCCGATCCACACCGCGTTCCACGAACTCGTCCTCGTCGACCGGCGCACCCGCTCCCTCGCCCTCGTGGTCGCCGCCGACGACTGAGGCAGCGGGGCGAGGTCGCCGCGCTGAGTGGAACACTCATGAGCGGCGAGGCAGGCTGGACGCATGCGGTCGCTCTTCCGCTCGTCTCCTCACCCCGGGGACGGCGGTCACAGGCGGGTCCTCTTCACACTGGCACAGTGCGTGCCCTTCGCTATCGCGCTGGCCGTGCTGGCCGTCGAGCTCTCGCCCGCACACGCCCTGGTCACCGGCCCCGTCCTCACCGCCGCGCCGGCGCTGGCGGCACTGACGATGGGCCCGAAGGGCACCCTGGCCGCGGCCGGCCTCGCCCTGGCGGTCAATGTGGCGACAGCCACCTACAACCACGCCTGGGGCACCCAGCAGGTCTTCGGCAACCTTCTGGGGCTGCTCCTGGTGTCCGTGGCCAGCGTCACGATGAGCAACGCGGTGCGCACACGCAGGCAGAGCGAGCTCGACCAGGTGCGCAAGATCGCCGTGGCGGCCCAGGAGGTCATCCTGCGGCCCGTGCCCGAGCGCCTGGGCCCGCTGCACGCGGCCAGCCTGTCCCTGGCAGCGGGCACCGGCGCGCAGGTCGGCGGCGACCTCTACGAGGCCGTGCAGTCCCCCTACGGCGTCCGGATCATCGTGGGGGACGTCCGAGGCAAGGGGCTGGCCGCCGTACGCGCGGTCGCGGTGGCGCTGGGCGCGTTCCGAGAGGCCGTGCACTACGAGGACGACCTGGTGGAGGTCATGAACCACTGCAGCGCCGCGCTGCGGCGCGAGGTCGCGGTGTCGGGCGCGTACGACCAGGAGGTGCTGATCGAGGGCTTCACCACCGCGCTCATGGCCCAGGTGCCCCGCGAGCCCGTGGTGCACCTGGTCAACCGCGGCCATCCGCCTCCGCTGCTGCTGCACCAGGACGCGATCCAACCTCTGACGCCCAGCACGCCGATGCCGCCCCTCGGCTTGGAAGACCTCGTGGCCGGGCCGCCGGAAGCGCCCGAGACCTATCCGTTCGCGCCCGGCGACCGTCTGCTGCTGTACACGGACGGCGTGATCGAGGCCCGCAACGCCGACAACGAGTTCTTCGCCCTGCCCGAGGCGATGGCGGCGCTGCGCGCCCTGACCCCGTCGGAGTTCCTGGAGGAGCTGCACCAGGCGCTGGTCCGCCACACCGGAGGCCAGCTGTCGGACGACGTGGCGATGATCCTGGTCGACCGGACGGACGAAGAGGTCGGCGTGCAGGTCAGCCCGGCCGCCGACCTCTCCCGCGACAGACCGCGCTGAGCACGGCAGGCGCGTCGTCCTGGCCGTCGAGACAGGGGCGGCCGATCCGGGGGCACGGTCCGGCCTGCTGGGGCCTGGCGGGATTCCCCGCTCAGATGGGATTGAACGACCAGAAGAGGCCGATCTCCTCGTCGGCGACGACCACGAGCCCGTAGTCGGCGGTGTACTCCGTCAGGGAGATCCAGCCGGGCGACTTCCTCAGAAGGTCCGGCGACTGCGTGCTCTTGGCGTCGGTCACGTTGGTGTAGCAGTCGTAGCGCGGTCCGAACCGAGCGAGCAGCGTCCCCGCGTCAGCGAGAAGGCTCTCCTTGTTCTCCGCGAAGTCGGGGACGTTGGCGAGCTCGCACCAGTCGTCCGTCATCGCGACGAGGAGAGCGGAGGCCGTCTCGGGCGTCACCGGGTAGAGGCGCTGCCGCAGCAGCTCGACGCTGGGCTCCAGAAAGGGGAAGGACGGCCGGCGGGAGGGGTTCTCCTCCCGGCCCTCCCGGTCCCAGTCGAGGGAGAGCCAGCCGCGCGGGTCTTCCGCCCGGCGGTTCATGACGGCCAGGGCGTCGATCCGCCAGTCCGTACGCGTTCTCGGGCCGGTCGCCACGAGCACGTACTCGTCGTCGAACAGGCGCAGAGCCGCTGCCGCCCAGGCGTCTTCGTCAACAGAGGTCATGTCAGGTCAGGGTCCTGCCGGGGTTCGTCATAGGGCGGGCATGGAGGTGAGGACGACGAAGGGCGGGTCGACGCGGGAATCGTAGCGAAGAACCGTGCTGATGTTCGTCGCCTCGATCGCCTTGGCGTTCACCCCGTGCTGCTTGTATCCGCTGCCCGGAATCTCGTCTCCGTTGGCGTCCTTGGCCGGCTGCTTAGTGACGCTGGTTCCCGTGCTCGCGTCGGGCCCCTTGGTGACGAACTTCTCGGTCTCCCCGTCCGACGGCGGCGGGGGCCCCTTGAGCCAGGCCTGGATGTCGGCGGACTTCTTGTCGATGTTGTACTGGGTGTACTTCTGCGCCTCTTCCATGTTCCGGAACGAGGAGGCCGCGCTCACCGACGGCTTTCCGTGCGGCCAGGCGTCGGTCGCATGGGTTCCCTGGTCGCGGAGCCGCTGTGCCAGCTGCGGGTCGCTCAGCCCCACGTGCTTGTCGACGCTGTGCCCGCCGTTCAGCCACTCATGGGACGCCAGGTCGATCTTGTAGACCCCGTTCTGGGTGTCCTCCGTGCTGTTCCACTTGGGGTTCGGCTTGAAGTCGTCGAGGGCTCGTGCGCCGAAGGACTGGGCGCGCGCCTCCTCGGCCTTGAAGGTGGGAGCGCTGAGGTACGCCTCTTCCAGAGGCTTCTTCAATGCTTCGAATTGCGAGGTCAGTCCGTCGACCGTGTTCTCGTACCTCTTCACGATCGCGTTCATGCCCGCGGTATCGATGTTCAGCGGGACGTTCATGCCGACGGAGGCCAGACCCTTGCCGATTCCCTTGATGAGCCCTTTGACGTCCTTCACGTCGACGCCGTCCTTGAAGTCGACGTCGGCGACGGCCTTCTTGACCGCTCTCAGGTATTCGTCGTAGACGTCGGCGTTCAGCTCGACCGCCGCCTCGGCGAACTCGCGGAGGAGGTCGCTGATCTTCCTGCTGGTGTCGGACAGCACCGCGAACACGGGATGCGTGGCCCCGGACGGCGACGACGCGCTGTCGTGCTTCCACTCGTAGCCCGCGGTGGACTTGCCCCAGGCGGTGCTGCCCCACAGCGAGCTGCAGAACTGCCGCATGGCGTCGTGCCACTCGCTGTTGGACTGAGTGGTGATGCCGCTCATATAGCGGATCAGATCGCCCTCGAAGATGGCGAGGGACCGGTTGGCAGCCCCCCAGTTCCCGGACAGGGTGTTCAGGTTGTGCTGATGCGGAAAGGGATAGACGTCCGGGACCCGGCCCATGCGATAGGCGTGCTTGATGGCCGCGCGGACCGCGTCCATGAGCGCGTCGGGGACCCATTCCAGGATCCTGGCCCAGATGCCGTCGCCGCCGTCGTCGTCGCCCCACTTGAGGTCGGTGACCTTCCGGTAGGCGGGGGGCGTCTGGATGACGTGCGGCGGGGGCTTGGTGACCGGCGCCTGCGTGCCCGAGGGGTGTGACGCCGCGTCCGCCTTGGCGTAGTTGTTGGCCGTGACGGTGAAGCCGACGGCCGCGCCGCCGACGCTCACCACGCTCTTCGCCCACACGTCGAGGAAGCGGTTGCCGACCTCCATATAGGCCGTGGAGAACGCCTGGGCGGAGGTGCCGAAGCCGCCGGCGTCCTGGTACTCGCCGAGGTCGTCCAGCAGCTTGTTCGCCGCCTTGTGCAGGTCCGACTGCTCGGTGGCGAAGTCGCCGGAGACCCGGAATAGATCGGACGGCTTGACGTCGATCGTGCCGTTCGCCGGCGCGGGCGGGGTGCCCATCAGACGACCCCCCAGCCTCGCAGGACGGCACGGCGGGCGGCGCCGCAGCCGGCATGAGCGTCCGTCACGGCCTCGCGCGGCGCGGTGAAGCCGCCACTCGTACAGCCGCCGCTCGTACAGCCGCCTATGCGGTCGTCGGTCTCCACCATCACTCCCCCTAGAGTCACCCGACCCTAACAACGCCGCCCGACTGCCCGGCAGTTGCGAAAACGAAGAGGAACGTGATCTTCATTACGGGGGCCGGGGCGAAACGCTGAGTCAGGACGGCTTTCAGCAGGGGTCGGCAGCTCCAGGGTTCCGTCATGTGCTTCCGCAATGACCCAATTCGAGATGCGGCCGACGGAGTCTGACGGGGCGTCGGTCAGGGCGAGGGCGGCGCCGCCGGGACCACGCGGTCGGGGCGGTCGGCCTCGGCGGCGGCCAGATCCGCGTACAGGCGCAATGTGTCGCCGTCCCGCCGCACCCGCGGGTCGGTCCATATCTCCTGGGGGCCGGGAACGAACACCTGCGTCGCGGCCCGTTCGGCGTCGTGGACGACCAGCGAGATGATGTGGCAGGCCAGCTGTCCGAACGCGAGTCGCTGCTCCGGATGGTCCTCCGGACCCTCGGCCTCCACCACGTAGAACCGGTCGTCCAGCCAGTGGCCGGTCCGTTCCAGCATGATGTCCTGAGCCACCGGCACGCCGTCCACCCAGAGCCTCACGCTGAGGTCGCCCGTGTCGTCGCGCAGATGCACGGCCCGGTGCCGCTCGTCGTCGGTGAAGTCCACATTGAGCTCGTACGGGGTCCAGCAGTCCCAGAACGAGTCGCAGGCGCCCGGGATCGGTCCCGTCCGGCCGCGAAGCTCAGCGCCTGTGCGCTCGACGGGGTCGAGCCGGCAGGTCTCCGGCTCCCGGCAGCTGCGGTCGGTGCGACGGGTGCAGCCGAGCCCCAGGGCCGCGCAGTCGCGCGGGGACGCCCGGGACAGCAGCTCGACGAGGTGCTCGCAGTATCTGGCCTCGCCGACCAGGCTGCGGATGTGGTTCCCGGGGTCGGTCCACCAGACGAACAGGTCCACCCCGGCCTGCGAGCGCTGCAGCCATGGCTTCCACTGCTCGCCCCGCTCCCCCCACGGATGCGTGATCACCGGCTCCGCCTGCTGCGCGACCGGCTGCTCCACGGGCTCCTCGGCCTGTACCTCAACCTGCGGCGGCGCCTCCTCAGCTTCCGCCCGGCTGCTCTTCCTGCCCCATCGCCAGTTCATGGCCGCCCCCGGCTCCCCCTCGACGACGACCGGAACGGCAGCCGGCCGATGAGCTGTCACCGATCGTAGAACGAGCCCATCGAACACATCGACGCATTTCTCACCTCCTGCTGCGCAGGGTGGCGAGGGACCGTGAGACGGCGGGAGGGGGGCGAGGGGTACAGGGCAGGCGGCGGCCGGTCAGCGCGCCTTGTCGTCGCGCTCCGCGTTCTTCTCCTTGATGCGCGCCGCTTCCTTCCGGACCTCGGCCTGGGTGGCGCGCTCCTTCTGGAGCCACTCGGGGGACTCCTGCTTCAGCGCCTCGATCTGCTCCGTGGTGAGGGCGTCCGTGACGCCGCCGCGCGCGAGACCGGAGATGGAGACGCCCAGCTTCGCCGCGACCACCGGCCGGGGGTGCGGGCCGTTGCGCCGCAGTTCCTGCAGCCACTCGGGCGGGTCGGTCTGGAGTGCGTTCAGCTCGGTGCGCGAGACGACACCCTCCTGGAACTCTGCGGGGGTGGCCTCGAGGTACACACCCAGCTTCTTCGCCGCGGTCGCGGGCTTCATCGTCTGGGCGGTCTGGTGCGACGTCATACGCCAAGGGTATCGAGCATGTGCGCTACCTCCGACCACGACCGGTAACCTGGCGGGGTGACAGGCTCGGAAGTACCCCCTTCGTTCCGGCTCGCGTATGTCCCGGGTGTGACGCCGACCAAGTGGGTGCGGATCTGGAACGAGCGCCTGCCCGACGTACCGCTGACGCTCGTCGCGGTGCCCGCCGCAGAGGCCGTCGACGTACTGCGGGACGGCGGCGCCGACGCGGGACTGGTACGGCTGCCGGTCGACCGGACGCACCTCAGCGCGATCCCCCTCTACACCGAGACGACCGTGGTCGTGGTCCCGAAGGACCATGTCGTGGCGGCGGTCGAGGAGGTGTCCCCCGAGGACCTGGCCGACGACATCGTGCTGCACCCCCTCGACGACACCCTCGAGTGGGAGAGCCGCCCGGGGCTGCCGGCGAACGAGCGCCCCCCGACGACGGCGGACGCAATCGAACTGGTGGCGGCAGGCGTGGGCGTGCTCGTCGTCCCGCAGTCGCTCGCCCGTCTGCACCACCGCAAAGACCTCACGTACCGGCCGGTCCTGAACGCCCCCGAGTCCCGTGTCGCGCTGTCGTGGCCGGAGGAGGAGACCACCGATCTGGTGGAGCAGTTCATCGGGATCGTCCGCGGGCGGACCGTGAACAGCTCGCGGGGCCGCCCCCTGGCCTCGGCGCCGTCGAAGGACAAGCGCCCCGACGCGGGCGGCGCCCAGCGAAAGCCCGCCTCGGGCAAGGGCGGAGCCGGCAAGTCGGCCGGAAAGCCTGGGCAGCCCGGGAAGCCGGGCGGCAGAGGCGCGGCCGGGAAGTCGACCGGCAAGAGCCCGCGGAGCGGTTCCGGCGGCTCCGGCGGCTCTAAGAGCGTCAAGCGAGGCAAGCCCCGCCGCCGTCCGTGACCCGGGAGGGCGTCAGGGGGTCGTCTGCGCGCCCCTCGCCCTCTGGCCGGCGCCACCCGACGACGTGGTGCCCGACGCGCCACTTGACGACGTACCGCCCGACGCCGCGTCGATCACGTCGTCCAGGACGCCGCGCGAGCGGATCAGGTCCGTGATCATCCGGTCGATGCGCTCGCGCTCCGCGGTGAGCTCGTCGACCAGCATCGGGGTGGCGATCTCGGTGGGGCCGCCGTCCGCGTCCCGCATACAGGGCAGCAGCTGCACGATCTTGGCGCTGTGCAGCCCCGCGGCGAAGAGCTCCTGGATGCGGATGACCCGGTCGACCGCGCGTTCGGGGTACTCGCGCTGGCCGCCGGGGGTGCGGTCGGCCGCCAGCAGCCCCTGCTTCTCGTAGTAGCGCAGCGACCGCTCGCTCACTCCGGTGCGCTGAGCCAGTTCTCCGATGCGCATGCCCACCTCGCCTGTCGTCGCATGCCGTCTCGACGCGTCTGAACCTGACACTGATGTCAGGTTCTACCACCGTACCGGTATGACGAACCCCGTACGAAGTGCTGGCCGCCCCGGACCGCTTGACTGCGCAGACGGGTCCGCCCCGGCCAGCAGAACGCCGGCCGGGGCGGAACGCGCGGGTCGTCGCCTCAGGCGAGGGTCGCCAGCGCCTGGTTGAGCGTCGCCGACGGACGCATGACGGCCGAGGCCTTGGTCACGTCGGGCTGGTAGTAGCCGCCGATGTCGGCCGGCGAGCCCTGTACCGCGATCAGCTCGTCGACGATGGTCTGCTCCTGCTCGGCGAGCGTCTTGGCCAGGGCCGCGAACGCCTCCGCGAGCTGCGCGTCGTCGGTCTGCCTCGCCAGCTCCTGGGCCCAGTAGAGCGCCAGGTAGAAGTGGCTGCCGCGGTTGTCGATACCGCCGACGCGGCGGCTGGGCGACTTGTTCTCGTTCAGGAACGAGCCGGTCGCGCGGTCGAGCGTGTCGGCGAGGATCTGGGCGCGCGCGTTGCCCGTGGTCGTCGCGAGGTGCTCGAAGCTGACGGCGAGGGCGAGGAACTCGCCCAGGCTGTCCCAGCGCAGGTAGTTCTCCTTGACCAGCTGCTGGACGTGCTTCGGGGCGGAGCCGCCGGCGCCGGTCTCGAAGAGGCCGCCGCCGTTCATCAGCGGGACGACCGAGAGCATCTTGGCGCTGGTGCCCAGCTCCAGGATCGGGAACAGGTCGGTCAGGTAGTCGCGCAGGACGTTGCCGGTGACCGAGATCGTGTCCTCGCCGCGGCGGATGCGCTCCAGCGAGAAGGTGATCGCGTCGACCGGCGCCTTGATCTCGATCTGCAGGCCCTCGGTGTCGTGCTCCGCGAGGTACGTCTTGACCTTGGCGATCAGCTGGGCGTCGTGCGCCCGGCCCTCGTCCAGCCAGAACACGGCCGGGTCGCCGGTCGCGCGGGCGCGGGTGACGGCCAGCTTGACCCAGTCCTGGATCGGGAGGTCCTTGGTCTGGCACATCCGGAAGATGTCGCCGACGGCGACCGGCTGCTCCAGGACGACGGCGCCCTCGGCGTCGACGACGCGGACGACGCCCGCAGCGGCGATCTCGAAGGTCTTGTCGTGGCTGCCGTACTCCTCGGCCTTCTGGGCCATCAGACCGACGTTGGGCACCGAGCCCATCGTGGACGGGTCGTACGCGCCGTGCGCACGGCAGTCGTCGACGACGGCCTGGTAGATGCCGGCGTAGCTGCTGTCCGGGAGGACGGCGAGGGTGTCGGCCTCCTGGCCGTCCGGGCCCCACATGTGGCCGGAGGTGCGGATCATCGCCGGCATCGAGGCGTCGACGATGACGTCGCTCGGCACGTGCAGGTTGGTGATGCCGCGGTCGGAGTCGACCATCGCCAGGGCCGGGCCCTGGGCGATCTCGGCCTCGAAGGAGGCCTTGATCTCGTCGCCCAGGTGGGGAACCGCGCCCAGGCCGTTCAGGATGGTGCCGAGGCCGTCGTTCGGGGACAGGCCGGCGGCGACGAGCACCTCGCCGTACTTCTCGAACGTCTGCGGGAAGAAGGCGCGCACGACGTGACCGAAGACGATCGGGTCGGAGACCTTCATCATCGTGGCCTTGAGGTGCACGGAGAACAGCACGCCCTCGGCCTTGGCGCGCGCGACCTGCGCGGCCAGGAACTCGCGCAGGGCGGCCACACGCATCACGGAGGCGTCGACGACCTCGCCCGCGAGGACGGGTACGGACTCGCGCAGCACGGTGGTCGTGCCGTCGGCGGCCGCCAGCTCGATACGGAGCGAGCCGTCCTCAGCGATCACGGTGGACTTCTCGGTGGAGCGGAAGTCGTCGGCGCCCATGGTGGCGACGTTGGTCTTGGAGTCGGCGCTCCAGGCGCCCATGCGGTGCGGGTGGGCCTTGGCGTAGTTCTTGACCGACGCGGGGGCGCGGCGGTCGGAGTTGCCCTCGCGCAGGACCGGGTTGACGGCGCTGCCCTTGACCTTGTCGTACCGCGCGCGGACGTCCTTGTCCTCGTCGGTCTGCGGGTCGTCCGGGTAGTCCGGCAGCGCGTAGCCCTGCTCCTGCAGCTCGGCGACGGCCGCCTTCAACTGCGGGATGGAGGCCGAGATGTTCGGCAGCTTGATGATGTTGGCGCCGGGCGTCTTGGCCAGCTCGCCGAGCTCGGCGAGGGCGTCGTCGATGCGCTGGCTCTCCTTGAGGCGCTCGGGGAAGCTGGCGATGATCCGCCCTGCCAGAGAGATGTCACGGGTCTCCACACTGACCCCGGCCGTCGAGGCGTAGGCCTGGACCACCGGCAAGAACGAATGGGTCGCCAGGGCCGGGGCCTCGTCAGTGTGTGTGTAGATGATGGTCGAGTCAGTCACCGGGTGCTCCGCTCCACGTCTGCAACATTGCTCGACATCAAGATATCTCCTGATCGAACATCACTCGACCGGCCCCCGTCTCAGGGTGTCGGCAATACGTCGGCAATACGCCCGGCGATGCGTGTCGATCCGGCCGGAAGGCGTTCGTATAGAGGGTGAGACGCGGGCACGAGGCCGGCGGCCGGACCGAGGAGTGATCATGAAGCAGTATCTGCTCAGCATCTACCAGCCCGACGGGGACCCGCCGCCGCCCGAGTTCCTGGAGCCGATCATGCGGGACCTGGAGGCGGTGAACGCCGAGATCAGGGCGGCGGGGGCGTGGGTGTTCGCCGGGGGCCTGCATCCGCCGAGCACGGCGACGGTGCTGCGGCTGAAGGACGGCGGGGGCGGCGAAGTGCTCGCGACGGACGGCCCGTACGTGGAGGGCAAGGAGCACATCGGCGGATTCACGGTGATCCAGGCGGAGGATCTCGACGCCGCGCTGGAATGGGGCCGAAAACTCGCCCGGGCGATCACCCTCCCGATCGAGGTCCGCCCCCTGGAGCACGGCAGCAGCGGATGAGCCGGGCGTCGGGGCGGAAGGGGGTGGGCGGGGAGGGGGTGGGCGTGGGCCGGGGCGGGGGCCGGGAGGGCTCCGGGCTGGCGGCGCGGAACGCGGCGGGGTCGGGGGTGCCGGAGGGGCGGGAGGGGTCGGGCGCGTCGGAGGGGCCAGGGCCTTCGGGGCCCGCTGCGCCGGAGAGGCCGGGCACGCCCAAGACGCCGGAGCCTTCCGGCTCTGCCGCGCCGCACGGTCCGGACCGACCGCTTGCGCCTGAGACGCCGGGTGCCTCGGACAGGCCGGTGCCTTCCCGCTCCGGCGCGCCGGAGAGCCCGCGCGTGTCGGAGACGCCCGATGGGCCAGACACGCCCGAGTCGCCGGTGGCGTCCGAATCCGCCGCAGCCGAGACCGCCGCGGCGGTCGGGGGCCCGGGGGCCGGCGTTCAGCAGGCAGGTGGCGGCGGCGACGTGGCCGGCGTTCGGGTCGAGCGGGTCTTTCGGGAGGAGTACGGGCGTGCCGTCGCCGTGCTCGTCCGTCGGTTCGGCGATATCGATCTCGCCGAGGAGGCGGTCCAAGACGCCTTCGCCTCCGCTCTTCAGCGGTGGCCGGCGACCGGGCCGCCGCCCAGTCCGGCCGGCTGGATCATCACCACCGCCCGCAATCGCGCCGTCGACCGGCTCCGCCGCGAGGCCTCCCGTGCCGACCGGCACGCCCAGGCCGCCGCGCTGCTCGAGGCGCGCGACGACACGGTCGAGGAGGACCCCGTGCAGGACGACCGGCTGCGCCTGATCTTCACCTGCTGCCATCCCTCGCTCGCCCCGGCCGCGCAGGTCGCCCTGACGCTGCGGCTGCTGGGCGGCCTCACCACGGCGGAGATCGCGGGCGCGTTCCTGGTGGCCGAGCCGACGATGGCGCAGCGGCTGGTGCGGGCGAAGGGGAAGATCCGCGACGCGGGGATCCCGTACCGCGTTCCGAGCGAGGCGGAGCTGCCGGACCGGCTGCGGGCCGTGCTGGCCGTCGTCTACCTCGTCTTCAACGAGGGGTACGCCGCCCGCTCCGGCGGACAGCTCGTCCGCGAGGACCTCTGCGCGGAGGCCGTCCGCCTCGGACGGCTGCTCGCCGAGCTGATGCCGGACGAGCCTGAGGTCATGGGCCTGCTGGGGCTGATGCTCCTCACCGACGCCCGCCGGGCGGCCCGCACCGCGCCGGACGGCCGGCTGATCCTGCTGGCCGAGCAGGACCGGACTCTCTGGAACCGCGCCCTGATCGCGGAGGGCCAGGCGATCGTGCGGCGGTGCCTGCGGCTGGAGCGGCCCGGTCCGTACCAGATCCAGGCGGCGGTCAACGCCGTGCACAGCGATGCCCCGACCGCGTCCGCCACGGACTGGAGGCAGATCGTCCAGCTCTACGACCAGCTGCTCGCCCTCGCCCCGACCCCGGTCGCCGCGCTCAACCGCGCGGTCGCGGTGGCCGAGGTCGACGGCCCGGTCGCCGCGCTCGCCCTGGTCGAGGAGCTCGGGCCGCGGCTCGACGGCTACTACCTCTTCCACGCGGTCCGCGCCGATCTGCTGCGCCGGCTGGACCGCACGGCGGAGGCGTACGAGGCGTACGCGTCCGCGGCGGCCCTCGCCGGGAACGACGCGGAGCGGGACTTCCTCCAGCGCCGCCGCGACGCGCTGGCGCCCCCAGACGCCCCGGACGCTCCCTAGATCACCCCTAGCCGCCCCCGGTTCGACGCCGCCTCAGGCCACCTCAGGCCGCCGAGCCCAGGCGCAGGCTCCAGCGGCCCTTCAGCCCCGTGAGCGTGACCGTGGACAGCGGGCGGACGTCCACGCTCCAGTACGCGGCGGGCGGCGCCTTCAGCGCGTACACCAGTGCCGCCCGTACGACCGCCGGCTCCGCGACCGCCACGATCACCCCGCCGTCGTCGGCCGGCCGGGTGTCCAGCCAGCTCCCTATCCGCGAGATGAAGGCGAGCAGCGGCTCGCCGCCGTGCGGGGCGGAGCGCGGGTCGGCGAGCCAGGCGTCGACCGCGTCGGGCTCCATGGCCGCCACCTCCGCGAAGGTGTAGCCGCGCCAGCGGCCCATGTCGCAGTCGCGCAGGGCGGGCTGGGCCATCGGCGCGTAGCCCAGGGCCTCGCCGGTGGCGCGGCTGCGGGCGGTGGGCGAGCAGTAGCGCAGCTCGGCCGCGCTCAGCGGCACCAAGGCGTGCGCGGCGAGCTGCACCTCGTGCCAGCCGGCCTGGTCGAGCGGCCGGTCGTCGTCGAAGCGCTCGGCCAGCAGGGAGGAACTGCGCGCGGCAGCCACCAACGTGATCCGGACACTCATGGCGAGATCGTGGAGGGGAACGCTCCGCTGGTCAAGGGGAGAAATTGGGCGCCGGGGAGACCGACGACGGAACGCCGTTCCGCCACCGGAATCTCACCCACCGGATTCGCTCGCCGCCCGCTCCTCCGCCGGATTCGCTCGCCGCCCCCTCCCCCGCCGGATCCACTCGCCGCCCGCGCCTCCCCTCCCCGGGATTCGCTCACGGCCTCCCCCGCCCCCGTCGACGATCGCGCCCTCAGCCCAGCGCCTCGTCGCACGCGACCCGCAGCCGCCGCACGCCCTCCGCGATCTCCGCCAGGCCCGCCACGCCCGCGAAGCTGAGGCGCACATGCCCAGCCGGGGGCTCCGCGCTGAAGTACGGGCGGCCGGGCGCGACGGCGACGCCCGCCCGCAGGGCCGCCGAGACCAGCGCCGCCTCGTCCGCGCCGTCGGGCAGCCGCAGCCAGAGGTGGTAGCCGCCGGACGGGATGTGCGGGAGGGCGAGCTCGGGCAGCGACAGCCGCAGCGCGGCGGTCATCGCGTCCCGGCGCGCCTTCAACTCGGCGGCGACGGTGCGCAGATGACGGTTCCACGCGGGGGAGCCCACGAGCTCCAGCGCCGCCTCCTGGAGGGGGCGCGGCACGAAGAAGCTGTCGACGACATGGATGGCCCGCAGCCGCTCCAGGACCGGCCCTCGGGCGGCCAGCATCCCCACGCGCAGGCTCGGCGAGGTCGCCTTGGTGAGCGAGCTGACATGGACGACCACCCCGTCGGGGTCGTCCGCGGCGAGCGCCGGCGGCAGCGGGCCCGCGTCCTCGTGCACCAGCCGGCGGGCGAAGTCGTCCTCGACGACGAACGCGCCCGCCTCCCGCGCGATGCGCAGCACCTCGGCCCGCCGATCGGGCGAGAGCACCGAGCCGGTCGGGTTCTGGAACAGCGGCTGGCAGACCAGGACCCGGGCGCCGGTGGCCTTGAAGGCGGCGGCGAGCAGGTCGGTCCGGACTCCCCCGGCATCCGCGGGCACCGGCACCGGCCGCACCCCGGCCGCTCGGGCGATGGCGAGCATGCCCGGGTAGGTGGGCGACTCGACGAGCGCGGGGGCGCCGGGCGGGGCCAGCGCGCGCAGGGCGCAGGCGAGGGCGGCCTGCCCGCCGGCGGTGACCAGCACGTCGGCGGGGCCGACGCCGTCGCCGAGACCGCGGGCGAACCATTCGCGCAGCTCCGGCAGCCCGTCGACGGGCGGCCGGCTCCAGGCCCCGGGCCGGCGTCCGGCGCGTGCGAGGGCGGCGGACATCGCTCGCTCCGGCTGGAGGGACGCGTGGAGGTAGCCGCCGTTGAACTCGACGACCCCGGTCGCCGGCGCGGCAAGGGTGACCAGGACCCCGGAGGCGTCCACGGCGCGCGGGACGACGTCGGCCGCCGCGTCGGCGCTGAGGGCGACCTCCTGCCAGGAGGTGTCGCCCGTGGGCGGGGCGGCGGCTCGAGGCTGTGCCCGGAAGGCGCCCGCGCCCGGGCGGGTGACGACCAGCCCCTCGGCGGCGAGCTGCGCGATCGCGCGGGAGACCGTCACCGGGGAGACGCGGTAGCGCTCGACCAGCGCCCGGCTGGACGGCAGCTTTCCACCCAGTGAGTAGCGGTCCAGCTCGCGCTTCAGCGCATTCACCAGGTCAGCCACACTGCTACGCTCTTGCATGACAGCACAGGATAGCGCTACCCGCCCCACCACGATAGCGGTGAGCAACGGAACCCTCCTCGCCGGGCTGGGCGTCGTCGCCTTCTCGCTCACGTTCCCCTCCACCGTCTGGGGCCTGGAGAGCTTCGGCCCGTGGAGTCTGGTGGCCGTACGGAGCGTGCTCGCCGCGCTCGTCGCCGGCGGCTTCCTGCTGGCGCTGCGGGCGCCGCTGCCCGAGCGCCGGCACTGGGCGGGCCTCGCGGTGGTGGCGGCGGGCGTGATCGTCGGCTTCCCGCTGCTGACGACGCTGGCGCTCCAGACGTCGAGCACCTCCCACGCGGCCGTGGTGGTGGGGCTGGTCCCGCTGACGACCGCCGCGTTCGCCGCCGTGCGGACCGGGCGCAGGCCGTCCCGCACGTTCTGGCTGGCCGCGCTCGCCGGGGCGGCCGTGGTGATCGCGTTCACCGTCCAGCAGAGCGGCGGCGCGCTGCACAGCGGCGACGTCTACCTCTTCGGCGCGCTGGTGGTCTGCGCGGCCGGCTACACCGAGGGCGGCAGGCTGGCCCGGGAGTTTCCCGGCTGGCAGGTGATCGGCTGGGCGCTGGTCCTCACGCTCCCCCTGGCGATGGCCGGCTCGGCCGTCGCCCTGGCCTTCGAGCCCGTGCGGCTGACCGCGCACGGGGTGATCGGGCTGGCCTGGGTCGCGGCCGGGTCCACCTTCTTCGGGCTGTACGTCTGGTACAGCGGCATGGCCTCGATCGGCATCGCGAAGGCCAGCCAGCTCCAGCTCGCCCAGCCGCTGCTCACTCTGGTGTGGTCGGTGTCACTGCTGGACGAGGAGCTCGCGCCGGCCGCCCCGGTCGCCGCCGCAGCCGTCCTGGTGTGCATCGCGGTCACCCAGCGAGCCCGATCGTGAGGGCGCGACTCCGGGCTGCAGTGCGGGCGTGACTCCCGCTGCGGTGCGGGTGCGACTCCGGGCTGCGGTGAGGGTGCAACTCCAGGCTGCGGCCTTAGACTCAGAACACGGACCATCCCGATCGAGGAGGTCACTCCCGATGCATGCGAACGTGGGCGACCATCTGCTGACGCACGGCAGGACCGTGGGCCAGCACGACCGGATCGCCGAAGTCGTCGAGGTGCTGGGGCCCGAGGGCAACCCCCCGTTCCGCGTCCGTTTCGAGGACGGGCACGAGACCGTGATGTCCCCCGGCCCGGACACCGTCGTACAGCCGCACGAAGCCGTCTGACACAGCCTGTCCCGCCGCCGTCCGTCCTGGCTCGGCCCGTCGCCGGCTCAGCGCGTCCGAATCAGTCCATCTGAATCGGCCCGTCTGAGTCGGCCCGTCTGACCCAGCTCGGCGATCAGGCCACCTGCCTCGGCTCGACTCACGGCCCGGCTCGCTCAGCTCGGCGGAAGCACTGGGGTCGGATAGTGGTCGGCCACCACTTTGGCCATCGCCCCGATGCGATCGGCCCTGACCTCCTTCGCCGAGAAGAAGCAGTGGCCGAGCGGCTCGGCGAACGTCTTGGCGAGCGTGAGGTGGCGGGACAGCTCGGCCGGGTCGTTCCAGGGCGCGCTCTGGGCAGGGTCGCCCGCCTTGTAGAGCGCCTCGCCGATGTAGAGGTGGACGCCGGAGCCCGCGGCCACCGCGTCCCACCACCGCACCAGCTCGGCGTAGTCGGCGGGCTCGAAGCCGATGCTCCAGTACAGCTGGGGGGTGACGTAGTCGATCCAGCCCTCCGTGACCCACTTGCGGACGTCGGCGTGCAGATCGTCGTAGGTCTGCACGCCCGCCCGGGTCGCCGAGCCGAGCGGGTCGGTGGAGGCGTTGCGCCAGACCCCGAAGGGGCTGATGCCGAAACGGACGCCGCTCCTGGTGGCCTTGATCCCCGCGGCGGTCTCCTGCACCAGCTTGTCGATGTTGTCGCGCCGCCAGGAGGCCTTGTCGGGGAAGTCCCCGCCGTGCTCGACGAACGTCGCGTCGTCGTCGAAGACCTGGCCGAGGATCGGATACGGGTAGAAGTAGTCGTCGAAGTGGACCGCGTCCACGTCGTAGCGGCTGACCGCGTCGAGCATCGCCTCCTGGACGAAGCTGCGGACGGCGGGGATGCCGGGGTTGTAGTAGAGCTTCCCGCCGTAGGCGAGGACCCACTCCGGGTGCACCCGCGCGGGATGGCTTGCCACCAGGCGGGACGGGTCGCCGTGCACCGCGACGCGGTACGGGTTGAACCAGGCGTGCAGCTCCAGCCCTCGCTTGTGGGCCTCCTCCACGGCGGTGCCCAGCGGGTCCCAGCCGGGGTCCTTGCCCTGTGTGCCGGAGAGGTATTCGGACCAGGGCTCGTGTGGTGAGGGCCACAGGGCGTCCGCGGCCGGCCGGACCTGGAAGACCACGGCGTTCAGCCTGCGCTCGACGGCGCAGTCGAGGTGCGCGAGGAGCTCGGCGCGCTGCTCGGCGGCGGGCAGGCCCGGCTTGGACGGCCAGTCGCGGTTGACCACGCTCGCCAGCCACATCCCGCGGAACTCCTGGCGGGCCGCGCGCCGGCCCCTGCCCGCTCCGCCCGCGGCCGTGTCCCCTGTCGCCGCGAGCGCGGCCAGCGCCGCGACGGCGGTCACGACCATGCCTCTTCTACAGAAATGCCGCATTTGTCATCCCTTCTGTGCCCGTCGGCCAGGGGCGTTCCGAAGGAGCATGCCCGCCCCTGGCCCTCCTGCATCGGCGCAAGCGGAGTAACGTCGTGGGGTCGAGGCGGGCGCCGGGATCACACGGGGGACCTGCCGCACGAAGGATCAGCGAAAGGCACGAGGTGACGGACTCAATGGCCGACATTGCACGCGTCGGGGTGGTGGGCTGCGGCCAGATGGGCGCGGGCATCGCGGAGGTGTGCGCCCGCAGCGGCCTCGAGGTGAAGGTCGCCGAGACCACGGGCGAGGCCCTGGAGATCGGTCGCACCCGGCTCTACAACTCTCTTTCGAAGGCCGCCGAACGCGGGAAGATCTCCGAGGAGGAGCGCGACGCGACGCTGGCGCGGCTGAGCTTCACCACCGACCTCGGGGAGTTCGCCGACCGCGATCTCGTCATCGAGGCCGTCGTGGAGAACGAGCAGGTCAAGACCGAGATCTTCCAGGTGCTCGACCAGGTGGTGACCCGCCAGGACGCGATCCTCGCGTCGAACACCTCGTCCATCCCGCTGGTGAAGCTGGCCGTCGCGACCTCCCGGCCCGACCAGGTCATCGGCATCCACTTCTTCAACCCGGCCCCGGTCCAGAAGCTCGTCGAGCTGATCCCGGCGCTCACCACCTCCGAGGAGACGATCAAGCGCTCCGAGGCCGTGGTGCAGCAGGTGCTGGACAAGCACCCGATCCGCGCCCAGGACCGCTCGGGCTTCGTGGTGAACGCCCTGCTCATTCCGTATCTGCTCTCCGCGATCCGGATGTTCGAGTCGGGCATCGCGAGCCGCGAGGACATCGACAACGGCATGGAGCTGGGCTGCGCCCACCCCATGGGTCCGCTCAAGCTCTCCGACCTGATCGGCCTGGACACCGTCGCCTCGGTCGCCGACTCGATGTACTCGGAGTTCAAGGAGCCGCTGTACGCCGCTCCCCCGCTGCTGCAGCGGATGGTGGACGCGGGACGCCTCGGCCGCAAGACGGGCTCCGGCTTCTACTCGTACTCCTGATTCACACGGAGTGTGCGGGGCGTGCTCGCATATGCCGTGCGCACACGCTCCCGCCTTGTGACCAGGGAGAGTTGACTCGGTCCCGCTCAGTCAAGGGCCCGTTGCCCAACTCTCCCCCGGAGGAGCCACACCGTGACCACCGACTCTGATCACTTAGTGGTCGTCGAAGAGTTCGCAGAACTGCGTCGCAGCCTCGACGTCGGCCTCGCCCGCATCGACGGGCAACTGGCGCTGCTCGCCCACCGCAACGACCAGGTCGACCGCGATCTGAACGATCTGGCCGCACGCGTCGGGGCGATGGAGCAGACCAGGTGGCCGCTGCCCGCCATGGCCGCACTGACCGCGCTGGGAGCGCTGGCGGTGACGGTCTGGCAGGCTCTCGGCCACTAGCGGGCGTTCCCCGCGGACCGCTCGCCGCCAGGGGGCGCCGGCAGGACCGATGACACCCCCTGGCCGCCTCGTTCAGCCCAGGCGCAGATGGTGGAGCATGAGCAGCCCGGCCGCCATGTTGGCGGCCGGGATCTCACCGCGGGCGATCATGTCGGGCACGAGTTTCAGCGGAATCCACTCGCGGCGCGAGGACTCGAAGTCGTCCTGGGGGTGCCCGATGTACGTCGCGTCCTCGGACCAGTAGAGATGGTGCCGGGCGTCGGTCAGCCCGTTGGAGGGCTCGACCGTCAGCAGGTGCTGGAGCGGGCCGGGGCGCCAGCCCGTCTCCTCCTCCATCTCGCGCGCCGCCGCGGCCGCGATGTCCTCGCCGTCCTCGACGACGCCGGCCGCGAGCTCCCAGCCCCAGCTGTCGGTGATGAAGCGGTGGCGCCAGAGCATCAGCACCTCGTTGGCCCGGTTGACCGCGGTCGCGACGGCGACGGGTCGTAGCCGGATGAGGAAGTGGTCCAGATGCCGCCCGTCGGGGAGCTCGACGTCGGCCAGGTTGACCCTGAACCAGCGGTTTTCATACACAGTTTGTTCGCTTAATTTCGTCCACTGCACTTTTCTGCCACCTTCCGACAAGTAGATGGCAATATCGCAGCAGGAGCTAGGTCAGAGGGGAACGCGCAGTGCTCCGTCGATGAGCTCGGCCGCCTCCTCGGCGCCGGTGCAGCCGCTCGCCACCAGATGCTCGCGCACCGCGCGCAGCCGGTCCCGCAGCCGCTGCGACTCCATCCCCCGGGCCCGCTCGACCATCTCCGCAGCGGTCTGCGCGGCCCTGTCCACGTCTCCTTGGCGCAGCTCGATCTGGCTGAGCATGGCGAGGCGGTGGACCCGGCCGCGGTCGTGCGCGGGGGTGTCAACGGCCGCGTCGGCGTGCTCGCGGGCCCCCGCGAGATCACCCAGGCTGAGCAAGGCTTCGGCGACCTGTACGTTGACCAGGCCCGGCTGGACGTAGCCCGTCTCGTCCGGCTCGTATCCCGGACGGATTCGCTCCGCCTCCAGTTCGGCCCGCCGGATGCACCGCAGGGCCCCGCTGCCGTCGCCGAGATGCGCGTACGCCTTCGCCTGCATCGCGTACAGATCGGCGGCCAGCGCCGGGGTGATCTGCCGCCCGGCGGCCCGCAGCGCCGCCTCCGCGAAGGCCACCGCCTGCCGGTGCTCGGCCATGAACAGCGACTGGTTGACCAGCAGCGCGATGACATAGGCGCCAAGTCCCCGGTCCCCGCTGGCCTTCGCCAGTCTCAGCGCCTGGTGGAAGTAGCGCTGGGCCAGGCCGTGGGCGTTGGAGTCGTACGCGCAGATGCCGGCGACCGAGACCAGGCCGCCGGTCGCCCGGTGCAGCTGGCGGCCCATGGCGTCGCTGTAGCCGCCGCGCAGCAGGGGCGCGGTCTCGGCGTTCAGGAAGCCGACGACGCGCGAACGGGTCGCTATGCCGCCCGCCTTGCGGTACATCAGCTCGTAGTGCGCCCTGGCTGCCCGGAGCATCTTGATGTCCGCCATCGAGACCCGCGTCTGGCCGCTGCGGGAGACGTCCGCGTCCTCCGGAGGGTTCTCCCACTCCCATACGGGCATCACGGCGGGGGTGCCGGTGACCGCCGGCGCCTCGATGATGTGCGGGCGCTGCTGCTCGTCGGAGCGCCACAGCGCGGTGGCCCGCTCGACGAAGCCGGAGAGCGGCGAGCCGGGGGCCGACTCCGACTCTCCCGGGGCCCCGAAGCCGATGTCCCCGAGCGTGATGGCCCGGTGCAGCCGGCTCGCGAGCACCTCGCAGATCAGGTCGGGCACCTGGCCGCGCGGGCGCTGGCCCTTCAACCAGCGTGCCACGGCCGTGTGTTCGTACCGCAGCGACAGACCTCTGGCCCGGCCGGCGTGGTTGACGCGGACGGCGAGGCCCGCGTTGGAGATGCCGGCCTCGTCGAGGAGGGCGTCGAGCAGGGTGTTGGGCTGCATGGGCCCCTCCGTTGGCTCGGTGGGTTCAGCCTAGTGGAGGACGATTCGCACGGGGTGTGAACCGAATGCCCTCATCTGTGCCGCGCGCGCTCTGCCGCCGCGCGGCTCACACCGATTGACTGAAATGCCTCTCAAGGAGGCGGCCGGGCCGCCGGCTCCCCCTCGTACAGTACGGCGGCCCTCACTCGCGTCGTCTGCCCTGCTGATCTGCCCGACACTCCGCGGCAGGGCGGGCGGCGCCGGCCGTAAGGCAATCCCCCGGTTGCCGATTGCCGCGCATGGCTGAACAGATACTGCCGAAGGCTAGCGATGGGAGGGTTGTGGCCGGGTACGGCGCGGGGCGGTGTCCCCGGACTGCGTCGGCGCCCGCGGGCGGTCATTGCGCAGCACCACGAGCGCCACATCGTCGGCGAGCCGCCCGCCGGTGTGGCGCAGCAACTGCGAGTGCACCGTGGCGATCACGGCGGCGGGCGACACCGGAGGGCCGAGCGCGGCCTCGCCGAGCACGGCCTCGAGCGCGAAGAACTTCCCCGTCGCGTCCCGGGCGTCCGCCGCGCCGTCGGTGTGCAGGAACAGCGCCTCGCCGGGCTGGAGCCGGGCACACCGGTGGAGCGGCGGCTCGGCCGGGAGCGGGAACATCCCGAGCGGCGGCAGCGGGTCCGCCGAGGCCAACGGTGTCGCGCCCTGGCTCAGCCGATACGGCCAGGGGTGCCCGCAGTTGAGCGCCAGCACGCTGCCGTCGGCACCGATCTCCAGCAGCAGCACGGTGACGAACTCCTCCGCCGACGGGCCCTCGGGCTCGCCCCCGCCGGCCGAGGGGTGCTCGCCCGTCGCCCGCTCCCGCACATGCCGCTGCACCGCCCGGTCCAGCCGCCTCAGCACGCCGGTCAGCTCCGGCTCGTCGTGCGCCGCCTCGCGGAAGCTGCCCAGCACCGCGGCCACCGCCCCGATCGCCGCCAGGCCATGGCCTCGTACGTCCCCTATGACCAGGCGGACGCCGTACGCGGTGGCCACCGCCTCGTACAGATCCCCGCCGACCGACGCCTCCCGGCTGGCCGACAGCTGGTTCGCGGCGAGCGTCAGACCGTCGAGGCGGGGCGGCAGCGGGCGCAGCAGCACCCGCTGGGCGGCGTCGGCGACTTCGCGGACCCTTCTGAGCTCGCGGTTCAGTCCATGGCGCACTCCCAGCACCAGACCGCTGCCGGCCGTGAAGAAGACGACGCCGGTGAACACCCGCTCCCCCAGGCTCTCCGGATAGTGGGGCGGGCAGGCGATCTTCCAGGTGAGAGCGGCCGCGCCCCACGCGGCGGGCAGCACCACCGGGAGCAGCCGGCGCACCCGCGATCGCTCCGCCCGCGCGGGCCTGTTCCACGATGAGGTCCGAAGGGGACCCCGAGCCCTGATTCGGATCATGCGGATGGTCCCCTCATAGGCCCGGTCCGTCGTGGCGGCCCGCCCTTGGCAGCCGCGTCGATTCTGTACACCGGCACGGGCCGAACGGAACGACGTCAGGAGATCTCACCCAAATGAGTGAGGGGAGCATCCGGTGGTCCGGATGCTCCCCTCAGCTGCGCAGGAACGGTCAGGCGCCGCGCAGCGCGGCCCCCGAGCGCTCGGCCGCGAGCGCGACCGCCGCGTCGCGGGCGGCCGACGCCTCGTCGACCGTCAGCGTGCGGTCGGCGGCGCGGAACCGCAGCGCGTACGCCAGCGATTTCTTGCCCTCGCCGATCTGCTCGCCCTCGAAGACGTCGAACAGCCGGATGGACTCGAGCAGTTCGCCTGCGCCCTCGGCGAGCGCCTTCTCGACCTCGGCGGCCGGCACGTCCTTGGCCACGACCAGGGCGACGTCCTGGGTGGCGACCGGGAACGCGGAGATCCGCGGCGCCTGGAGCGCGCCCTGGGCGGACCGCTCGAGACGGTCCAGGTCCAGCTCCATCGCGCAGCTGCGCGCGGGCAGGCCCAGCGCCTTGACGACGCGCGGGTGCAGCTCGCCGGCGTAGCCGACGACCTCCTCGGCACCGTCGATCACGACGGCGAGCTCGGCGCAGCGGCCCGGGTGCCATGGCCCGTACTGGCCCTGGCGGACGATCAGCTCCGCCTGGGCCTCGCGGGCGACGGTCCGGGCGGCCTCGACCGCGTCGGCCCAGTCGGCCGGACGGCCCTTGCCCCACCAGCCGGCCTGCTCGCGGGCGCCGGCGAGGACGGCCGCGACATGGCGGGGCTGCACGGGCAGCACTCCGCTCAGTCCGGCGATCTCCTCGTCGGTGGGCCTGCGGTGGACCGGCAGCCGTACCGCGATGCCCTCCTGCGCGGGAGCGCGGAAGACCAGTCCGGTCTCGAAGAGCGCCAGGTCGTGGCTGCCGCGCCCGTCGTTGCGGCGCAGCGCGCCGAGCAGCCCGGGCAGCAGCGTGGTGCGCAGCGCGGGCTCCTCGTCGGAGAGCGGGTTGACCAGCGTGACCAGCCGGCGGTTCTCGTCGTCCGCCGGGATGTCCAGCTGGTCGAGGATCTGCTCGCCGAGGAACGGGTAGTTCAGCGCCTCGACGAAGCCGGCGCCGGCCAGCGCGCGGCCGACGCGGCGGTGCAGCCGCTGGCGCTCGGTGAGCCCGCGGCCGGACGGCGGCGTGGGCAGCGTCGAGGGGAGGTTCTCGTACCCCTCGAGGCGGATGACCTCCTCGGCGAGGTCGTTCGGCTCGCCCAGGTCGGGACGCCAGGACGGGACGGTGACGACCAGCTCGTCCTGCCCGTAGACGTCGCAGCCGACCTGCTGGAGACGGCGTACGACGGTCTCGCGGCCGTACTCGACGCCCGCGACGCGGTCCGGGTGGTCGGCCGGCATGGCGATCGTGCGCGGCGCGGACGGCGCGAGGACCTCCGTGACGCCGGCCTCGGCGGTGCCGCCCGCGAGCAGCACCAGCAGGTCGACGGTGCGCTGCGCCGCGGCGGCCGCGGCCTGCGGGTCGACGCCGCGCTCGAAGCGCTTGGACGCCTCGGAGGCCAGCTTGTGGCGGCGCGCGGTGCGGGCGATGGAGATGGGGTCGAAGTGCGCCGCCTCGACGACGACCTCGGTGGTGGCGCCGGCGGTGTCGTCGTGGTCGGCGATCTCGGTGTTGGCGCCGCCCATGACGCCCGCGAGGCCGATGGGCCCGCGGTTGTCGGTGATCACCAGGTCTTCGGCGTCCAGCACGCGCAGGGCGCCGTCGAGCGTGGTGAGCTTCTCGCCGGGCGCGGCGCGGCGCACCCCGATCGGCCCGTCGAGACGGGAGCGGTCGTAGGCGTGCAGCGGCTGGCCGAGCTCGAGCATCACGTAGTTGGTGACGTCGACGGCGAGCGAGATGGGGCGCATCCCGGCCTTCTGCAGCCTGCGCTGCAGCCAGATCGGGGAGCGGGCCTCGGGCTCGAGACCGACGACGGTGCGCGCGGTGAAGCGGTCGCAGCCGATCGGGTCGGAGATCTGCACGCCGTAGCCGTACGAGTTCGGGGCGGGCACGTCGAGGAGCGCCGGGTCGCGCAGCGGCAGGCCGTAGGCGATGGCCGCCTCGCGGGCGACGCCGCGCATCGACAGGCAGTAGCCCCGGTCGGGAGTGACCGCGATGTCGAGGACCTCGTCGACCAGCTCGAGCAGCTCGATGGCGTCCGTACCCACCTCGTGCTCGGGCGGCAGCACGATGATTCCGGCGCCGTCGTCGCTCATGCCGAGCTCGCCGCCGGAGCAGATCATGCCGTGCGAGGTCTTGCCGTACGTCTTGCGCGCGGCGATCGCGAAGTCGCCGGGCAGGACCGCGCCGGGCAGGACCACGACGACCTTGTCGCCGACGGAGAAGTTGCGCGCGCCGCAGACGATCTCCTGCGGCTCGCCGGTGCCGTTGGCCATGCCGACGTCGACGGTGCAGAAGCGGATGGGCTTCTTGAACTCCGTCAGCTCCTCGATGGTGAGGACCTTGCCGACGACGAGGGGGCCCTTGAGCCCGGCGCCGAGCTGCTCGACGGTCTCGACCTCGAGGCCGGCGGAGACGAGTTTGGCCTGGACGTCGCGGCCGGTCTCCGTCGCCGGCAGGTCGACGTACTCCCGCAGCCAGGAAAGCGGGACCCGCATCAGATCTCCATCCCGAACGGCCGGGTGAACCGGACGTCGCCCTCGACCATGTCTCGCATGTCCTCGACGTTGTGGCGGAACATCAGCATCCGCTCGATGCCGAACCCGAAGGCGAATCCGCTGTACTTCTGGGGGTCGACGCCGCAGGCGACGAGCACCTTCGGGTTGACCATGCCGCAGCCGCCGAGCTCGATCCAGCCCTCGCTGCCGCAGGTGCGACAGGGCCGGTCCGGGTTCCCGACGGACTCGCCGCGGCAGACGTAGCAGACCATGTCCATCTCGGCGGACGGCTCGGTGAACGGGAAGAAGTTCGGGCGGAGCCGGGTCTTCATGTCCGGGCCGAAGAGCGCCTGGACCATGTGGTCCAGCGTGCCCTTGAGGTCGGCCATGGTCAGGCCCTCGTCCACGGCGAGCAGCTCGATCTGGTGGAAGACCGGGGTGTGCGTCGCGTCCAGCTCGTCGGTGCGGTACACGCGGCCGGGCACGACGACGTAGACCGGCGGCTCGCGGTCGAGCAGCGTGCGCGCCTGGACCGGGGAGGTGTGCGTGCGCAGCACCACGCCGGACTCGTCGTCCGTGGTGCCCTCGGGGCCCTGGACGAAGAAGGTGTCCTGCATCTGGCGCGCGGGGTGGTCGGGCACGAAGTTCAGGGCGTCGAAGTTGAACCACTCCGCCTCGACCTCGGGACCCTCGGCGACCTCGTAGCCCATGGACACGAAGATGTCCTCGAGCCGCTCCATGAGGGTGGTCAGCGGGTGGCGGGCGCCGGCCGGGACGCGGTCGTGAGGCAGCGTGACGTCCACGGCCTCCTCGACCAGCACCCGGGCGTCGCGGTCGGCCTCGAGCTCGGCCTGCCGGGCGGCCAGGGCCTTGCTGACGGCGCCGCGGGCCTGGCCCACGCGCTTGCCGGCCTCGGCCTTGGCCTGCGGGGGCAGGGCGCCGATCTCCCGGTTGGCGAGCGCGAGCGGCGAGGCGCCGCCGGTGTGCGCGACCTTCGCGTGAGCGAGCTCTTCGAGGTCGGCGGCGGCCGCGAAGGCGGCGAGCGCCTCGTCCCGCATGCGCTCGATCTCTTCCGGTTTCAGTGCCTCGACCTCAACAGGGTCGTACGACTTATTGGGTGCGGACATCTCTTCCCGTACTTCCGATGGGCTGGCTGGGGCCCCCGCTCGTCGACCGAGGACGCAAAGGTGCCAAAGGACGAGTCTAACGGGGTGTGGGGAGGCGAATGCGCCCGTGGGCCGCCTAGCCGAGATAGGCCGGGGCGCCGACGGGCAGAATAAATCGGAACTCGGCGCCGCCGCCGGGGCCGCGACCGACCGTGATGGTCCCGCCGTGCGCCTCGACGATGCCCTTGACGATGTACAGGCCCAGGCCCGTGCCGCCGCGCTTGCTCCCCCGCCAGAAGCGGGTGAAGACACGGCCCATCGACTCCTCGGGGATGCCGGGGCCTTCGTCGCTCACGGTGACGGCCGTGCCTTCCTCGTCGTCCTTCGCCGCTGCCGGCGCCACCTCGATGGTGACGGTTCCCTCGCCGTGGCGCACCGCATTTTCGAGCAGGTTGCCGAGCACCTGGTCGATCTTGTCGGGATCGGCCCACAGATCGGGGAGCCGGCGATCGATGCGCACGAAGAAGCGGTCGGGGCGCTGGCCGCTGGCTATCTGCGCCTGGATGTGGCGTCCGACGGCCGCCGCGACGTCGACGGGCTGCCGGCGCACCTCGAGCCGTCCGGAGTCGATGCGGGAGATGTCGAGCAGCTCGGCGATCAGCCGGGTGACCCGGTTGGCGTCGGCGTCGACGGTCTCCAGCATCAGCCGCTTCTGGTCGTCGGTGAACCGCTCCCACTTGGCGAGCAGCGTCGCCGTGAAGCCCTTCACCGAGGTGAGCGGCGAGCGCAGCTCGTGGGCGACGGTGGCTATGAGCTCGGCGTGGCTGCGCTCGTTGCGGCGGCGGGCCTCGGTGCCGCGCAGGCTGACGACGAGGCGGCGTATCGGGCCGGTGGGCCGCTCACGGACGTAGCGGGCGGAGACGAGGACCTCCCGGCCGCCGGGGAGCAGCAGATTGCGCTCGGGCTGGCCCACCCGGGTGGCGAGACCGCCGTACGGGTCGGTCAGCGTCCACCAGCGGCGGCCCTTGAGGTCCTCCAGCGGCAGGACGCGCTCCAGCGGCAGTCCCAGCGCGTCGGCCTTGGTCACGGCGGTGATGCGCACGGCCGCGTCGTTGAAGCAGACGACCCGGCCCGTCTCGTCGGCGACCACCAGGCCGTCGGGGAGCTCGTCGGGGTCGATGCCGAAGACTTCGCCGCCGTCGTCAGGGCGCAGCGACGACCCGTGTGTCTCCGCGGGTCTGCTCGTCCCGACAGCCATCCCCGTCTCCCACCTCTCCGCCGGCGCAGTGGGCCCCCGAGCCCGTCACCCTACTAGCTGGAAGTGACCGAGCGGACCCCCTGAGCGAGTACTCCCCGTTCAGCGGGCACTGCCCGCGCGCTGGGCGCGCGCCGAGGCATAGAGGCATACGGCCGCGGCGGTCGCCAGGTTCAGGCTCTCGGCCTTTCCGTGGATCGGGACGCGTACGACCGCGTCCGCGAGCGCGCGGGTCTCCTCGGGCAGTCCCCAGGCCTCGTTGCCGAAGATCCACGCGGTGGGCCCGCCCATGGTGCCGGCGTCGAGCTCGTCGTCCAGGTCGTCCTCGCCCGCCCCGTCGGCGGCGAGCACCCGCACGCCCGCGGCGCGCAGCCCCTGCACGGCCTGCTCCACGGGGACGCCGACGGCGACGGGGAGGTGGAAGTGCGAGCCGACCGAGGCGCGGACGGACTTGGGGTTGTAGAGGTCGACGGAGGCGTCGGTGAGGACGACGGCGTCGGCGCCCGCGGCGTCCGCGCAGCGCAGCACCGTGCCGGCGTTCCCGGGGTCGCGTACGTGCGCGAGGACGGCGACGAGCTTGGGCCGGGCCGCGAGGATCTCCTCGAACGGCGAGTCCAGGAAGCGGCAGACGCCGACCAGGCCCTGCGGGGTGACGGTCTGCGAGACCTCGGCGAGGACCGTGTCGGAGGCGTGGTGCACACGGGCGCCGCTCGCGCGGGCGGCCTCCACGATGTCGGCGTACCGCTCGCCCGCCTCGACGGTGGTGAAGAGCTCGACCAGGGTGGGCTCGCCGCTGTGGCCGCGGTGGGCCACGGCCTCGCGCACGGCCTGCGGGCCCTCGGCGATGAACAGGCGCTCCTTGCCGCGGAACGCGCGCTTGGCCAGCCTGCGGGCGGCGACGACGCGCGGGGAACGCGGGGAGATCAGCTCGGGGGTGGGCATGTGCCTGCGGCTTCCTGACTCGGGGTCCGGGTGCTGGCCCGGACGAACCTGCGGTGGTGTCCTCGCCCGGGGCGCGGACGGAGGAGGTCGGCGCGCGGGAGGTCGGTGCGCGGGCGCGGCGCGCTGTCGCGGTCCCAGGCGTCCTGGGCCGCGACCGGCCGACCCTGGCCCGCCCGAGAGCCGGCGAGGCGCCGGGGCCGCCCCCGAGAACGGCGCGAAACGCACCGGACCCGCAGGCCCGAGGGCCTGCGGGTCCGGTCTGCTCGACGCGACCGTCAGGCTGCGGAAGCGGCCTTCGGGGCGTTGACGTCGCTCGGAAGCGCCTTCTGGGCGACCTCGACGAGCGCGGCGAACGCGTTGGCGTCGTTGACCGCGAGCTCGGCCAGGATCTTGCGGTCCACCTCGATGTTGGCGGCCTTCAGACCCTGGATGAGGCGGTTGTACGTCATGCCGTTCTGGCGGGCAGCGGCGTTGATGCGCTGGATCCACAGCTGACGGAAGTCGCCCTTGCGCTTCTTGCGGTCGTTGTAGTTGTAGACCAGGGAGTGGGTGACCTGCTCCTTGGCCTTGCGGTACAGGCGCGAACGCTGACCGCGGTAGCCGCTGGCGGCTTCGAGGATCGCCCGGCGCTTCTTGTGGGCGTTGACTGCCCGCTTGACGCGTGCCACTTGTTAACTCCTTGTAGCGGGGCTGGGATTCAGAGTCGAACTCACCCCAGCCCGGAAACGAATTGGTCCCGGTCTCGGCGTGTGCCCCCGGTCACCGGAGGCACATACGTCACTTGCCGAGAAGCTTCTTGATGGTCTTCGAGTCACCCGGGGCCATCTCGGCGTTGCCGGTGAGGCGACGCGTTAGCTTGGACGACTTGTGCTCGAGCAGGTGGCGCTTGCCGGCGCGCTCACGGAGCACCTTGCCGGAGCCGGTGATCTTGAAGCGCTTCTTGGCACCGCTGTGCGTCTTGTTCTTCGGCATCGCGCCGTTATCTCCTCGTCAGTGGCGCTCCCCCGGTGCGCACACCGGACAGCAGGAGCGTCAGATCTTGGTTTGTGGGTTCCGGGCGGACCGTGGGCTGCCTGGGTGGCAGCCCTTCGGATCACGCCTCGGAGGGCGTCTCGGACGGAGCGTCGGCCTCGGCCGCGGGCTCTTCCGAGTCCTCGTGCGCAGAGCCCTGACGTTCCGCCTTGCGGGCGGCCTGAGCCTCGCGCGCCTCGGCCATGGCCTCGGTCTTCTTCTTGTGCGGGCCGAGAACCATGATCATGTTCCGGCCGTCCTGCTTCGGGTTGGACTCGATGAAGCCGAGGTCCTCGACGTCCGAAGCGAGACGCTGCAGCAGGCGGAAGCCAAGCTCGGGGCGGGACTGCTCGCGACCACGGAACATGATCGTGATCTTGACCTTGTCACCCTGCTTGAGGAACCGAACGACGTGACCCTTCTTGGTGTCGTAGTCGTGCGGGTCGATCTTCGGCCGGAGCTTCATCTCCTTGATGACCGTGTGCGCCTGGTTCTTGCGCGCCTCACGGGCCTTCATGGCCGACTCGTACTTGAACTTCCCGTAGTCCATGAGCTTGCAGACGGGCGGACGGGCGTTCGCCGCCACCTCGACGAGGTCGAGGTCGTACTCCTGAGCAAGCTCAAGGGCCTTGGCAAGCGGAACAATCCCGACCTGCTCGCCGCTGGGACCGACAAGTCGCACTTCGGGAACGCGAATCCGGTCGTTGATGCGGGGCTCGGCGCTGATGGATCCTCCTAGGTAGCACCACACGGATGTCTGGCAGACAGCCGCGCAACGTCTGTTTGGCAAGACCAACCGCGCCGGAACGTGAAAAATGCCCCGGACGGGACACAGGCGGATGCTCCAAGAACTACCGGAACACCGCCGCGGTCAACCGCGGGGCGTACTTCGGGCGATTCCATCGTCCGTACGGAACGATGGGCACCGCCTGACCGGTGACCCGCCGTCCTAGAGGACGGCCAGGTGGGAGAATCGGAGCCTCCACTTGTGGGTCGGGCACACACGTGTCCGACCGGTCGTTACACAAGGTTAGCAGCTTCGGCTGGCTAGGGCTAACCAGGACAGGGAGCGGCCGGAACCGGGCCCCACCAGGGGACCGTGCGCCACGGGGCATATCGTGTGCCCCATGAGTGACGCGACCTCCCCCAATGAATCTCCCGACTTCGACGCGATGACCCGCGACATCGCCGAGGTCCCCGCCGTCGAGGTGATCGTCACGGTCGCGGTGAACCTGATGAGCGCGGCCGCCGTGAAGCTCGGCCTGACCGAGGACGGCGCCGAGCACAAGGACCTGGACGAGGCCCGCAAGCTGGTCCACGCGCTGGCCGGGCTGATGGACGCCAGCGCCACCGAGATCAGCTCCTTCCACGCGGCGCCGCTGCGGGACGGTCTGAAGTCCCTGCAGCTGGCGTTCCGCGAGGCGTCCCTCGTCCCGGACGAGCCGGGCCAGGGCCCGGGCGAGAAGTACACGGGACCCGTCTACGGCTGATCGCGTGCGGTTGATCGCGTGATCGCGTACGGCTGATCGCGGCATCCGCGTCTGGTCTGCGGCCGGAAGCACGGCCCCGTCTGTCACGCGCGTACGAACAAGGGCTCGCCCGGAGGGGCGGCCTCGGCCGGCAGGAGCGCCAGGTCGAGGCCCTTCACCAGGCGGGCCCTCAGTACGTCGTGGGCCGCCAGCGCCTGGGCGACGCGGCGGGCCGCCTCGGCCGGGGCCGCGTCGGCCGCGAGCACCAGGGCGAGCGTGCCGTCCGCGCTGCCCGGGCCGAGATGGGCGCGCAGCACCGCGGGCTCGGCCGCGACCGCGTCGCGCACCGCCGAGACGACGGTCGGGTCCTGGAGCGGGTCGGCGCTGGTGCGGCCCTCGGCGAGGGCGAGCAGCGCGGGACCGGTCAGCTGGTACGGGACAGGGCCCGCGAGGTCGATCACCACGGTGTCGGCCTTCTCGTGGGCGGCTGCCTGCAGCGCCTGGTGCAGCGGCACGGCGACGGGGCGGGCCTCGGGGTCCCACAGCGCGAGCGAGGCGATCGAGGTGAAGGCGGGCAGCGCCCTGCGGTCGCCGGCGGTGAGCGTGGGCACCGCCATGTCGCTGGTCTTCTCGCGGCGCAGCCCCTTCTCGTCCTCCTCGACCTCGCCGAGCACGGCGACGACGGGGACGAGCAGCCGAGCGTCCTTGAGGGCGGCGAGGACCGGGCCGTGCGCGGTGCGGTCCGCCGACCAGGCGGCGAGGGCCGCCGTCAGCCGGGGATCGGCGGTGCCGTCGTCGTCGGAGAAACCGGAGTCAGGGATGTTCTTGAGCGCCACCCGAGGAGCCTAACCTCCCGGGTATGACTGCCCGTGTCTCGGTCGCCGTCTCCCACGGCGCGGCCGTCCGCTCGTACGGCGAGGACCTCGCGTATCCCTCGGCGAGCATCGTGAAGGTCTCGATCCTGGCGGCGCTGCTGCTGGAGGGGCGCGAGCTGACCGAGCGGGAGCGCGCGCTCGCCCGGGACATGATCGTGCGCAGCGACAACGACGCGGCCACCGAGCTCTGGACGACGATCGGCGGCGCGCCCGGGCTGGACGCGGCGCACGCGCGGCTGGGGCTGACGCGGACGCGGGCGCGGCGGGCGTGGGGCCTGACCCGGACCACCGCGCGGGACCAGCTGGCCCTGCTGCGGGCGGTGTTCGACGGCCCGTACCCGTATCTGCGCACGCTGATGGGGCAGGTCGTCGCGGGGCAGGACTGGGGGGTCTCCGCCGCCGGCGGGCCGTGGGCGCTGAAGAACGGGTGGATGCCGATGCGCGAGAGCGGGCTGTGGGTCGTCCACTCGGTCGGCCGGGCCGGGGGCTCGCTGATCGCGGTGCTCTCGGAGGGGCATCCGACGAAGGAGGCGGGAATCGCCTGCGTCGAGGCGGCGGCACGCGCGGCGGTCACGACCAGGGCGTGACCAGGCGGCGGTACGGCCTCGGGGTCAGCGGACCTGGCTGCCGCGCGATATCTGCCACGGCGAGCATCAGCGCGCGGCGGTCACGACGACGGCCTGGCCCTGGAGCTGTCCGGCCTCGGGGTCACGCAGCGGTCCGGCCTCGGGGTCAGCGGACCCGGCTGCCGCGCCACAGCACCACCGCGACGGCGAGCACCAGCGCGCCGAGACCGCCCGCGAGCGGGGCGAGCCACACGGCGGGCTCCTTGGACTCGGGCTCCGGGGTGGGGCCCGCGCCGAAGTAGCGCCGGTCGAAGCCGGCCGTGGCCGCCTTCGGGTCGCCGGGACGGAGCTTGCCGGCGGCCGCGAGCGCGGCGGCGGGGTCGACCATGCCGTAGCCGCGCGCGTCGTCGCGGCCGCCCTTGGGCCGGTCGCGGGCGGTGTCGACGAGGAGCCTCTTGATCTGCGCCGGGGTCAGGCCGGGGTGGGCCGCCCGCACGAGGGCGACCGCCCCGGAGACGTTCGCGGCCGCCGCGCTGGTGCCCCAGCTCTGGTAGTACTTCCGGTCCGGGTCGGCGGTCACGACGTCGACGCCCGGTGCGCTGACGGTGGCGTACCACCGGCGGGTGGAGAAGGAGGCGTGCGTGCCGAAGCGGTCGACGGCCGTCACCGCGATCACGCCGGGGTAGGCGGCGGGGTACGAGATGCGGTCGCCCTTCTCGCCGCCGTTTCCGGCGGAGGCGACGACGACCGCGCCCTTGGCGAGCGCGTACTGCACGGCGCTGTCCTCGCCCGCCTCGGGGTGGGCCGACTCGCTGTCGTCGCCGAGGGAGAGGTTGATGACGTCCGCGCCCTGGTCGGCGGCCCAGCGGATGCCCTGGGCGAGCGCGGTGCCCCGGGAGTTGCGGGCCTTCTCGCGGGCCTTGTCGCTGCCTTCGAGGATCACGCGGATGGGGAGGATCTTCGCCTCGGGGGCGATGCCGACGACGCCGGACTCGCGGCCGGGTCCGTGGCCGTGGGCGGCGATGATGCCGGCCATCGCGGTTCCGTGGCGGGCCCAGGCGCGGTCGCCGCTGGACGCGCCGAAGCCGACGAAGTCCTTGCCGGGGAGCACGGAGCCGGCGAGATCGGGGTGGAGGTCGTCGACGCCGGTGTCGAGGACGGCGACGGTGATGCCCTCGCCCTTGGTCGTACGCCATGCCTCCTCGGTGTGCATGGCCTTGAGGGACCACTGCTGGGAGCGGATGGCGTCCGCGTGGGCGGGCGTCGCCGGGAGGAGCGCGAGGGCGGCGGCTGCGAGGGCGGCGGCGACGCGGCTCGTACGCCGTCCCGGCCGGGAGACGCGGAGCAGCGGTCGCAGGGGGCGACGGCTCATGCGGACTCCTTCGTGGCCTCGTCGACCTTCGTCCGCAGCCTTCGTTCTATGTGCCCGGCTATGCCCTCGGCCTCATGGCCGAGGCCGGCCTGGGCGGGGGCGGACGTCGCGCCCTTGGCCTTGGCCTCGTCGGCGGGCTGGGGGTCGGTGACGGTGCGTCCGTCGGCGAAGCCGGAGACGGCGTAGACGACGACGGGCGCCTCGGTGAGGACGTTCACCGTCCAGGCGGCGCGCTGCCGGTCGCCGAAGCCGGCGGCGACGGTGCCCTTGGCCGACAGGGAGCGCGGCATCAAGTCCGGACGCTCGGCGAGGCCCTGCTGGGAGAAGCGGTCGGCCAGGTCGCGCATCCCCGCCGAGTCGGCCTCGGTGAAGACCATCCCGACGGTGGTGACGCTGCTGGAGGTGGCGTCGGTGTACGTGGCGCGCAGCACCCGCGCGCAGCCGACCGGCTGCACGGTCTTGGCCAGCAGCGGGTCGAGGGCGGTGGCGCAGCCGCTGTCCGGCGCGACGGCGATCCGGGTCCAGACGCGGTCGGCGCCGCCGGGCCCCGCGCCGGGGCCCTGGAGGGTGCGCGGGAAGAGCGTGTCCACGGGGACGCTGTGCCACAGGGTGCGGGCCGCGGTGTACGCGGTGCGGTCGGCCGGGTCCGCGGTGGAGTCGCCGGTCAGCCAGCTGCCGGTGGCGGCGCCGCCGATCAGCCCGAGGCCGAGTACGACGCAGGCGGCGGCGCCCACGGTCCGTACCGGCCGGCGGGTGCGCACGGGACGGAGCCGGGTGGTCATCTCGGCCGGGGTCTCCGGCGGGGCCCAGCTCTGGTGGGCCGGGGCCGCGGGGCGGGGCGCGCCGGGCCGGGGCGTGAGGTCGACGGCGCCGACGGGCCTGCGGCGCGGGGGCGCGGCGGGGCGCCGGGGCGGGGCCTCGGGCGGCAGCGGCCCGGACACGGGTGCGGGTGCGGTCGGGGGTGCGGGCCGGGAGGCCGACCCGGTGTCCGGGCGG
>NZ_JBFAYB010000051.1:0-61691 GCF_040681075.1 Streptomyces sp. NPDC051907
CCAAGGTGGTAGTAGGTAAGCGATGGGGTGACGCAGGAAGGTAGTCCAGCCCGGGCGGTGGTCGGCCGCAGGGGTCAACCGCCGGTCAGACGTTGGGGACTTTCAGCTTGTCCCAGCTCGACTTGCCCGGGATGCCGTCGGCGTCGCTCCCCGAGTAGCCGAGCTTGCGCTGCCATGCCGCGTACGACAGGCGGTCGGCCTCGCTCCACTTCGGCCCGGGGCCGACCTCGTAGCGCCCGCAGCCCTCGGCCACCAGGCGCTTGCCCATCGCCGTGACGACCGGGCTGTTGCGGCCGACGGCGAAGAACGCAGCCCCGGGGAACGGCTCGAACGCGGGCCTGGGCGGCGGCGGTTTGGGGCCGCCGTTGAGGCGCTCGCCGATCCGTGTGCGCATCGAGTCCATCGTGAAGCCGCGCGGGTCGATCTTGCCCGGCTGCCACTCCTTGTGCCCGATGACCGAGCGGTGCGACCAGCCGTGCGCTCGGCAGATCGCGGCCGCCGCCTTCTCGATCGCCTCCAGCTGGGCGGCGGGCCAGGGGTCCTCGCCGTCGCCGAGGTTGACGCACTCGAAGCCGTAGAAGTGGCGATTGCCGTCCGTGTTGGCCTCGTTGTCGGCCGGCAGCGAGGTCTCGTCGATCACCGCGCGCAGCACGTCGTCGTCGCCCATCCCGGCGTGGTTGGCCCGTCCGTTGCCGACCAGGTGCACCGAGCCGTCCTTGGCGATCACGCCATGGCAGAGCGGACCCGGCAGGCTCGAGTGGCCGTTGTAGCAGAGCTCTACGGAGCTCGTGGTGCCCGAGGTCACGGTGTGATGGATCATCACCCCGTGCATGGGCCCCCAGGGGCCCTTGTGGTTGCGGTTGTGCGTGCGCCAGCTGCGGTGCTCGACGACGTGCAGACCTTCGTCACGGAGAGCCTTGAGCAGTGTGGAGGCGGTCAGCGGCGTTGCCATCGCGGGGTTCCTTCCCAGGTGGGTGCGTCAGTTCTCGGGCTCCCCCCTTGGGCGTTTTGCCCGGTGGCCGCCGCCGCCGAACCGGTCGCGGCGCTCGACTCGGCGGCGAGCGGACCTGGATGCCGTACGGGGACCGCAGCATGGGCCGGCGCGGGTCGTCCACGGGCGTCCTGTCCGGCTCGAAGTAGACGAAGAGCGAGGCCGGCTCCACCGATGTGCCGTCGAGTTCGTCGACCGCGAAGGGTACAGATCCATTCTCCCGCGACCACTTGAACGCCGCATCCCTGGCCGCGCCGAGCTCATGGCCTCCAACGGTCAGCCGACGGCCCGGATGCCGGGATGCGCCCTGTGGCGCGCCGCCGTGATCTGCGCTGCCGCGGCCTCGGGCCGCGCCTGCCGCGCGGGCGCGGGGTCCGCCGCCTCCTGCGGGAACTCGAGCGCGCGGGTGCGGGCGTCCGGATCGATCCAGTTCACCGGCGGCGGATCGATGAACTGCTCCGCGTGGGAGACGTATCCGCGCTGCTTCACCGTGGCCGGCAGCGGATCGCGTACGAGCGATCCGGCCGGCAGCCCCAGCTCGTGCAGGAGTTCGGCCGTCTCCTGCACGAACATTGCCGGACCGCAGAGATAGACGGTCTCCGCACTCCAGTTCTGCCGTGTCGCCAGATGCAGTCGCAAGCGCTCCGCCGCCCGCCCCTGCCCTTCGCCGCGCCGCTGGTACCACCAGCCGGCCGTCACGCTCGGGTGCGCTTCGATCAGGTCGAGCAGGTAGCCGCCGTCGTAGTAGTGCGACTCGCCGCGGGCCACGACGTCGACGCTGACGCGGGGCGCGGGGCTGCGGGTCAGCAGCTCGTCGAGCACCGCCTTGACCGGGGCCCAGCCCGTGCCCGCCGCGATCAGCGTGACGGCGTCCGTGCCGGGCGGCGGGGCCAGCGCCGAGCCGGACGCGGCCCCCACCCGCAGGATCCGGCCCGGCCGGGTGCGATCGCACAGCGCCGTGCTGAGGAGCCCGTCCGCGACCCGGCCGACGTGGAACTCGAGCACGCCGTCGCGGTCGGGCCGGCCGGCCAGCGAGTAGGGCCGCCACACTCCCGGCAGCTCCGGATGCTCGACGGAGGCGTACTGGCCGGGGAGGCAGGGAAAGGGGGCGGACGTGATCGCGCGGATCACGGCCGTGTGCCCGCCGTGCAGGCGGTGCGAGACGACGGTGGCGTCCCACCAGGCGGGCTCGTTCTCGGCCGCGGAGCGGTGGGCGCCGCGTGTCATGGTCTCGGCGGCGACCGCGTAGACGCGCCGCCACGCCGTCTCCGTCCGTATGCTCCAGGAGTGGGCGCTGTGGAAGCGGATCGCCGCGATCAGGCTCTCGCCCACCGCCGTGTAGTCGGCGTCGGCTATCTGGAACTTGCGGTGGTCCCGGCCGAGCCGCTCCAGATGGGCGGGCAGACCCGGGTGGCCCAGCTGGTTCACGACGTGGACCAGCGCGGAGAACAGCCGCTCGTACTGGTCGCCCATGTCGGCGGGGAACAAGGGCCGTAAGCGAGGATGGTGGGTGAACAGATGCGCGTAGAAGTAGCGGACGACGTGACCGGACCGCCGTCTGACCCGTTCCAGGCTCTCCTTGACCACACCGATGTCGTCGTTCATGAAATCCCCCGCGCCAGGTGAAGCACCGGCCGGCCGCGCGAGGTCTGGGGGCGGCTGGGCTGCGCGCTCTTCACCGCGCGCCGCAGTGCTGAGCGACGCACGCTACCAACTCGGCGGCGGAATCGAGCCGTTGAAGCTGAAATTATTTCCCGACCGGAACATTCCTCTTCTCCGGCCGGGACAGGCGTGGCCGCGGGCCGTCTACAGGCCCTGCCAGGCGGGCTTCGCGGCGTACGTCGCGCGGAAGTAGTCGGCGAGCTTGAGCCGGGACGCCGCCGCCGCGTCGACCACCACGGTGGCGTGCGGGTGGAGCTGGAGCGCCGAGGCGGGCACCATCGCCGAGAGCGGGCCCTCGACGCAGAGCGCCACCGCGTCGGCCTTCGCCTCGCCGGTGGCCAGCAGCACGAGGTGGCGGGCCTCCAGGATGGTGCCGATGCCCTGGGTGATCACGTGGTGCGGGACCTCGTCCAGGCCGTCGAAGAACCGGGCGTTGTCCTTGCGGGTCTGCTCGGTGAGGGTCTTGATCCGCGTACGGGAGGCGAGCGAGGAGCAAGGCTCGTTGAAGCCGATGTGGCCGTCGGTGCCTATGCCCAGCAGCTGGAGGTCGACGCCGCCGGCCTCGGTCAGCGCGCGGTCGTAGTCGGCGCAGGCCCGCGCCATGTCCTGGGCGGTCCCGTCCGGGCCCATGAAGGACTCCGGGGTCAGCCCGAGGGGCTCGACGACCTCGCGCAGGACCACGGAGCGGTAGGACTCGGGATGGCCCGACGGCAGTCCGACGTATTCGTCCAGCTGGCAGATCCGGGCGCGGGAGGCGTCCGTCTCGCCGGTGCGCACCTTGGCGGCCAGGGCCTCGTAGATCGGCAGCGGGGTCGATCCTGTGGCGACGCCGAGAAGGGCGTCGGGCTTGCGTCGCAGCAGGTCGGCCATGGCCTCGGCGATGAGCTCGCCGCCGCTGGCGGAGTCCGGAACGATGACAACTTCCACGAAGATCCCTGTCTCTGAAAGCGCGACTGGTGTAGACCAATCTACCTCGTGGGCGGCGTGCTGTCGCCCCTGGGGCGGGGGCGGGGGCGGGAGAGGGTGGGGCGGGGGCAGGAGGCGGCCGCAGCGGGGCGTAGCCGTCGCCGGGCGGGGGTGTACGGGGTGTGGCCCCCGGGTGGAAATCCGGATGCGATCCGGATGCGACAGGGCTTTCCGCGCTCAGATGAGGGCCTCCCCCGGGAACGGGGAGGTGAGGGGGCGGCGGCAGGAGTCGGGCCGCACGTCCCGGACCGGTACCTGATCAAGGCCTGGGCAGCGTCTTCGAAAGGAGGACCCCCGGTGCGAACGTCAGAACAGCGGGAGCTGGCCGGGGAAGGCGGGGACGACGCTTCCGTCCAAGGTCTGCTGAAGCGCGGGGACGAGCGGCGCCTGCCGCCGGGAGCCCGGGCAGGAGACCAGTTCGCCGGCCGCGCGAGGGCCCGCCGGATCATGGCGGGCGAAGCGCCCGGCGACGACGGCGATCTCGCGACGGCAGACCGGGCACAGACGACGGGGAGCGGACATGCGCCCCAGTCTGCCAGGCCCGATGGGCGTTCTGCCTCGTCGTTCGGCCCGGCCCTCGCGGCGGTTGGCGTCCGGCGGGTCCTGTTCTGCCTGGTCGTCCGGGTCCGGAGGCTCTCGTGGCCCGTGGTGCCCGGCCGGTCCGCTGGCGCTGGCCGGTCACGCTATGCCTCGTCGTTCGGGCCGGAGGCCCTCGCGGCCCGTGGCGCCGGGCCGGTCCCGTTCTACCTCGCCATCCGGCCCGGCAGCCCTCGCGGCCCGTGGCACCGACCGATCCGCCATGGGCCGGCGGTCCGGGTGAACCCTCCTCGCCCGCTCCCCGCCCGCCCTCGCGCGAACTGCTGTCGCAGGCCCGGGACTTCCCAGAGCGAGGCGCACAACCGCTCCCAGCCCCCGGGGGTCGCGCACCCGGCGTCGCCGCCTCCCCGCCGCACCATCGAGGCGTACGAACCCCTCGTCCGACGTACCCGCGCGACCCCCGTCCCTCTTCGGCACAATGAACCGGTGATCTACCGCTACCGCGTCCTCGGCGCAGCCGCCGCCCTCCGACCGGACGGCGTCGAGATCCCGCTCAGCGGAGGGCGGCTGCGGGCGCTGCTGGCCGCGTTGGCGGCGGCCGGGGGCGAGGCCGTCCCGGCGAGCGAGCTCGTGGCCCAGGTCTGGGGCGAGGACGAAGACCGGCCGGCCGACGAGACGGCGGCGCTCCAGGCGCTGGTCGGACGGCTGCGGCGGGCGCTGGGCAAGGACGCCGTGGGCTCGGTCCCGGGCGGTTACCGGCTGGCCGCCGACCGGGACGCCGTCGATCTCTTCCGCTTCGAGCGGCTCCTGGATCAGGGGACCGCCGCCCTGGAGGCCGGGGATCCGGCCGAGGCGGCCCGGCTGGTCGACGAGGGCCTCGCGCTCTGGCGCGGTCCGGCGCTCGCCGATCTGCCGGGCCGGAGCGCCGACCCTCTCGCCGTCCGCGCGCAGCGGCGGCACGACGAGGCCCGCCGCACCCGGCTGGCGGCCGATGTGGCGCTCGGCAGGGCGGGCGCGGTGCTCGCCGAGCTGACGGCGCTGGCCGCCGCCGCCCCGCTGGACGAGCCGCTGCAAGCGCTCTGGCTTCGGGCCCTGGCGGCGGCGGGACGACCGGCCGAGGCGCTGGCGGCCTACGAGGACGTCCGCAGGACTCTCGCCGACCGGCTCGGCGCGGACCCCGGCGCCGAGCTGCGCTCCCTGCACGCCCAGCTGCTGGCGGGCGAGCCGGAGAAGCCCCGCGTGCGGGGCAATCTGCCGGCCCGGCTCACCTCCTTCGTGGGCCGCGAGGACGAACTCGCCGATCTCGCCCAGGAGTTGCGGGCACACCGCCTGATCACCCTGCTCGGGCCGGGCGGCGCCGGCAAGACCCGGCTCAGTCTGGAGGCCGCAGGGGCCGCCGAGGCCGCCGGACTGTGGCCGGACGGGGTCTGGGTGGCCGAGCTCGCCTCCGTACGGGACGACCGGACCGTTCCCGAGGCCGTGCTGACCGCCCTCGGCGCGCGCGGAACGCAGCTGCGAGGCGGCGGCCCGGCCGCGGTGGACGGCGCGACGGCCCACGACCCGCTCGCCCAGCTGGTCGACCACTGCGGGCGCCGCCGCATGCTGCTCGTGCTCGACAACTGCGAGCATGTGGTCGACTCGGCGGCCCGGCTGGCGGAGGCCGTCCTCACCCGGTGTCCCGGCGTGCGCGTGCTGACCACCAGCCGCGAGCCGCTCAACGTCCCCGGCGAGAGAGTCCACGGCGTGGGGCCGCTGCCACCGGAGGCCGCATTGCGGCTGCTGGGCGAGCGCGGCGCCGCCGTCCGCCCGGGGTTCCGCACGGACGACGACCTCCCGGCCTGCGTCGAGATCTGCCGCCGGCTCGACGGACTGCCGCTCGCCCTCGAACTGGCCGCCGCCCGGCTGCGCGCCCTGACCCCGCGCCAGATCGCCGACCGGCTCGACGACCGCTTCGCTCTGCTCAGCGGCGGAAGCCGGACCGCGCTGCCCCGGCAGCAGACGCTGCGGGCCGTCGTCGACTGGTCCTGGGAGCTGCTCGACGAGGAGGAGCGGAGCGTGCTGCGCCGGCTGGCCGTCTTCTCCGGCGGCTGCGCGCTCGCCGAGGCCGAGGCCGTGTGCGGGGCTGGCGCGCTGGCGCCGCTCGCCTCCCTTGTCGACAAGTCGCTCGTCGTCGCCGCGCCGGGCGAGCCGGACGGGCCGAGCTCGCCGGACGGGATGCGCTACCGCCTCCTGGAGACCGTCGCCGAGTACGCGGGGGAGCGGCTGGAGGAGGCCGGCGAGCGAGCCGACGCGCAGCTGCGGCACCTGCACGCGTACCAGGAGCTGGTGCGCACGGGCGACCCGGAGCTGCGCGGGCCGCGCCAGGGCGAGTGGCTCGACCGGTTCGAGAGGGAGCACGACAACGTACGGGCGGCGCTGCACACCGCCGTACGGCTCGGCCGGGAGCAGGAGGCGCTGTGCCTGGTGCTCTCGATGAACTGGTTCTGGCAGCAGCGCGGCCATCAGGCGGACGCCCGCGACTGGTCGTCGGCGGTCGCCGGGCTGGGCCCCGACCCCTTCCGGACCCCGGTGCGGCCTGCCGTCGCGCTGGCGGAGCGCGTCACCGAGGCCGCACCGCCCTGGGAGGAGGAGCAGCTGTGGGAGGCGCGGCGCGGGGTGCGGCTGATGGCGCTCGCCGGCCAGGACGAGAGCGGCGCGGCGTTCACCGACCCGGGGTCGCAGGGGTATCTGCGCGCGGTCGTCGCCGCCTATCGGCCGGGGCTGCCCCAGACCTGCCGTCAGCCCGGATCGATGTGGTTCTTCGCACGGCTGATGACGGGGGAGTTCACCAGCCTCGCCGAGACGGTGGACGCGCTGGTCGCGAGCTGCGCCGAGCGCGCCCCAGACGGCCGGCCGGACCGGCAGACAGACCGGCAGACAGACCGGCAGACGGACAGGCGGGCGCGGCGAGGGACGGCGGAAGCGGGCTGGGATCTCGGCTTCGCGCTGCTGCTGCGGTCCAAACTGCTCGGCGAGCAGCCCGCCGGCGGGCGCGCGGGCGACGCCGACCGGGCGCTCGGCCTGCTCGAGTCGGCCGGCGACCAGTGGGGGATCGCCGAGGCGCTCGCCGCGCGCGGAGAGGCGTACGAACGCGACGGCCGCCACCAAGAGGCCGCCGCCGACTACGAGCGCGCCATGGCCTGCGCCGCCCGGGTCGGCGCACACGCCCAGGCGCCGGTGTTCAAGGCGCGGCTGGCGTCCGTGCGGCTGCGGACCGCCGAGAGCCCGGGGGAGCGGGAGGGCGCGGAGCGCCGGCTGGCGGAGGCCGTGGCCGAGTCGGCCCAGTACCCGGCCGAGGCGCTGAGCACGGCGCGGATGCTGCTGGCCCAGCACTACGGACGCACGGGCCGCACCGCGTCCGCGCGCGGCCAGCTGCGCTCCATGGAAGCCGAGCTGACCGCGTCGACGCCCGCGCTCTTCCGCGGCATCGTGGCCGGCACGCACGGCTGGCTGGACTGTCTCGACGGGGAGTACGAACGTGCCCTCGGCCATGTCGAGGAGGCCGTGGAGCAGCTGGACAGCGTGGCGTACGTGGTCGCGCCGCATCTGATCGCCGATCAGTTCCTCTGCGCCGCCTGGGCGTCGGCGCGCCGTGGGTCGCCGCGGGACGGCGCACGGCTGCTCGGAGCGTACGACGCGAGCAGCCGGACGCCGGGCGGACTCGGCTTCCGGCCCTTCCTCGACGATCAGGAGACCAGAGGGCACGCCGAGTCGGCGGTACGGGAGGGGCTGGACGACCGGGCGGAGTACGACCGCGCCTATGCGGAGGGCGGCCGGCTGGAGCTGCGGGAGGCCGCCGCCCTGATCCGACGGCCCCGGCCCGCGACATAGGGCGAGCGCCGGGGCCGACGGCAGAAGCGAGGACAGCGGGTCGAGACCGTGGGCCGATCTTGTGAGCGGGCCCGCTCCGCGTTGCCCGACGGCGCCCGAGGCCGCAGGATCCACCCCATGGACAAGACGACAGTCGTCAACCTCAAAGGCCACCGCGACGACCCCGAGTACGCGGACGTCGTCTACGTGGGACGCGCCATGCACCGCGGCGGCTGGCACCTGGACGCCTCGCCGCTGGCCTGCCCCTACCGCCCGGGACGGGACGGCACCCGTGAGGAGGTCGTCGAGCAGTACCGCGTGTACCTCCTGGCCCGGCCCGAGCTCCTGGCACACCTTCCTGAGCTGCGCGGCCGTCGGCTCGGATGCTGGTGCGCACCGGAGCGCTGCCATGCGGAGGTCATCGCCGAACTGGCGGACGACGGCGTTGGCTGACCGCCGCCCGGCAGGGTCGCCGCCCACCCGGGGGAGAGCGTTCTAGGCGGTGCGCGCCTGCGCGTCGGCCAGCCGCTCGCGCGCCTCGGCGAGGTCCTCGGGGGTCGGGGCGTCGTCCTGGGTCAGGGCGCGGCGCCAGTGGCCGCAGAAGTGGACGGCCCGCCGCTCCAGGCCGCGCGCGTCCAGGAGATGCCTGCGCAGCTCGCGCACCGCGCCGGCCTCGCCGCCGAGCCAGGCGGCCCCCGCGCCCGCCGGGAGTAGGGCCGCGCGCACGGCCTCGACGAGCAGCTCGCCGTGCCCGGCGCCCGCCGCGTCCCGATGCAGCCAGTGCACCGTAGCCTCGTTACGGGCGCCGAAGGACGGGCCGAAGCGCTGCTCGTCGGCCGCCTCCGGGATCTCGATGTACGCCACCGCCCGCGCGCCCTCGGGCAGCGCCTCCAGCAGCGCGCCGATCGCCGGCAGCGCCGACTCGTCCCCGGCGAGCAGCAGCCAGTCCGCGGCGTCGAGGGCGAACGGCTCGGCAAAGTACGCCGAAGGCCCGTACATGCCGAGCGTGTCCCCCGGCCGCGCCGCCGCGGCCCAGCGCGTCGCCGGGCCGCCCTTGTCGTGGAGGACGAAGTCGACGTCGATCTCGGTCTGCTCGGGACGGTGGGCGCGGACGGTGTAGCTGCGCGTCCAAGGGCGTTCGTCCTCGGGGATCGCCTGGAACGCCGTGTACCACCGCATCACATCGGCCTCGGTCGCGTCGCCCGGCGCCGGGAGACGCGGGGCGCTCTGCCCGGGGCGCGGGAAGTACAGCTTCACCTGCTGGGCGGGCCCGTCCAGAGCGAAGCCCGCGAGGTCCGGGCCGCCGAAGGAGACGCGAGCCATGTGCGGGGTGAGCCGGGCGACCCCGGTGACCTGGACGAACCTGACGGGCAGCCGCGGATCGGACGGAGTGGACGGAGTGGAGGGGGCGGGCGAGGGCATCGGCGCTCCTGACGCGGGGTCTGAGGGGGCTGAGGGGTACGAGCCCCACCGTCGCGCCGCCCGCCGACACGCCGCCGACGCGCCGCCTACACGGGGGCCGTCGGACCCGCCCCCGCCCCGCGTCTCTCAGCCCTCGCGTACCGCCGACGCCCAGCGCGCCAGATCCTGCGGAGTGCGCGGACCCGGCTCGCCCTCGCCCAGCAGCCCATGCGCCCGCAGCACCTGAGCCGCGGCCGCTCCCCACGGCCTGCGCAGCCGCGCCGCGTCCAGCAGCGCCTGGTCCGCGAGCAGCTCGGCGACCGGGCCGGTGCGCAGCCCGTCCGGGGAGAGCACCGCCGCGTCGTCCGCCCAGCGCAGCGCGAGGTCCACGTCGTGGGTCGCCATGACCACCGTCGTACCGGACTCCCGCAGCCGGCCCAGCACCTCCAGCAGCCGCTCCTGGCCGTGCGGATCGAGGCCCGCGGTCGGCTCGTCGAGGATCAGCACGCGCGGCCGCATCGCCACCGCGCCCGCGATGGCCGCGCGCTTGCGCTGTCCGTACGAGAGCAGATGCGTCGGCCGGTCGTACAGAGCCGTGATGTCCAGGGCCTGGAGCGCCTCGTCCACCCGGGCCCGGACCTCGTCCTCGGCCAGCCCCAGGTTCATCGGGCCGAAGGAGACGTCCTGGCCGACCGAGGCGGCGAACAGCTGGTCGTCGGGGTCCTGGACGACCAGCTGAACGGTCGTACGGAGCCGGGTCAGCCCGGCCCTGTTGTAGACGACGGGCTCGCCGTTCAGCCGCAGCACGCCCTCCGCGCACTGCAGCCCGCCGCTCAGGAGCCGCAGCAGCGTGGTCTTGCCGCTGCCGTTGCGGCCGAGCAGCGCGGTCGAACGGCCCGCGGCCAGGCCGAAGTCGACGCCGCTGAGCACGGTCGGACCGTCCTGGTAGGCGTACGCCGCCCCGACGAGCTCCACAACGGGCGAGGCGTTCATAGGGCGTACCTTTCGACGACGAGAGTGGCGGCGACGATGCCGCAGAGCAGCGCGGCGGACCCGGCGAGGAACGGCCGTGAGACGGCTGCCGGGGGCAGCAGCACCCGCAGCGATCCGTCGTAGCCGCGCCCGGCCAGCCCCGCCTGCATCCGCCCCGCGCGGTCGAAGGCCTGGACGAACGCCGTCGAGGCCAGCCCCGCGAGGGAACGCCAGGCAGCCGCCCGGGTCGTGTGCCCGAGACGGGCGGCCTGCGCCTGGCGGATGCGGGCGACGGAGTCGAGCAGCAGAAAGCTGATCCGGTACATCACCAGCGCCACGTCGACCACCGCGGGCGGCACGCCGACCCGCACCAGCCGCGGCAGCACGTCGGAGACGGGCGTCGTGAACGCGAAGAGCAGCACGCCCAACGAGGCGGCCGAGGTCCGCAGCAGCAGACGCACGGCGTGCGCCGGCCCGTCGGGCGCGAGCGCGACCAGGCCGTCGGGGCCGCCCACCGCGAACAGCAGCGGAACGGCCCCGGTGACGCAGAAGCCCAGCGGGATGCGGAAAGCGCGCCACAGCTGCCTGGGCGCGACCCGGGCGGGGCCGAGCAGCACGGCGAGCGTGGCGACGGCGACGAAGACGGCCCCCGGCCAGGGCGGCAGACAGACCGCGGCGACGGTCAGCCCGAGGCCGAGGACGGCCTTCTCCACGGGATGGCGGCGGCGCCAGCGACTGCTGTGCGCCGCCGCGTCGATCGGCAGCACCGGCGACTAGACGCGGTCGCCCTGCGGGGCCCCGTCCGCGGGGCGAGCGGAGTCACTCGCCTCCGCCGCCGTACGGTCGGCCTTCGATGCGTCCGCGTCCGCGCCCGGCGCCGCCGCGACGAGCGCCTGCCCCTGACGACGGCCCTTGCGCAGACCGAAGTAGTAGGCGAGCACGCCCGCGCCGAGCGCCGCCTGGAGGGCGAACAGCGCCGACTCGATCTCGCCCGACGGCGGCTCGTACAGCGGCGAGAACCACGGCTCGTAGTCCGGCGCCAGTTCGGTGATCGCCGTCTCCGCCTGCGCGTCCGCGCCGGCGAACGGCTCCTCCTTGTCGTCGCCGAGACCCAGCACCAGAGGCAGGACGGCCAGCGCCGCCACGATCGCGAGCAGCAGAGTGTTGATCTTCGCGTTACGGCTCATCAGACCGCGGCCTCCTGCTTCTTGTCCTGACCCTGGAGCAGCACGCCGAGCCGGGTCAGCTCGCCCTTGCTCGACTGCACCAGCAGCCGCATCACCAGCACGGTCAGCAGGCCCTCGCTCACGGCCAGCGGAATCTGGGTGACGGCGAAGATCCCGCCGAACTTGGCGAGCGCGCCCGCGAAGCCGCTGCCCGGGTCGGGGAACGCCAGCGCCAGCTGGACGCTGGTGACGCAGTACGTCGACAGGTCGGCGACGAACGCTCCGAAGAACACGCTCACCATCAGCGGCAGATCGAACTTCCGCAGCAGCCGGTAGACCGCGTATCCCGCCCAGGGCCCGACGATCGCCATCGAGAAGGCGTTGGCGCCCAGGGTGGTGAGTCCGCCGTGAGCCAGCAGCAGCGACTGGAACAGCAGGGTGATCGTGCCCAGGACCGCCATGATCGGCGGTCTGAACAGGATCGCGCCCAGCCCCGTCCCGGTCGGGTGGGAGCAGCTGCCCGTCACCGACGGGATCTTCAGCGCGGACAGGACGAAGGTGAAGGCGCCGGACGCTCCCAGCAGCAGGGTGGACTCGGGGTTGGCCTTGACCTCCCGGGTGAGCGCACGGACTCCGTGTACGACAAAGGGGGCGGCTGCGGCGCCCCAGGCGGCCGCGTGCAAAGGGGGCAGATACCCCTCGGCTATATGCATGGTCGGGAGACCCTCTCCAGCACCTCGTGGATGGACAACGCGCCTCGGCCGGTCTCCTGGCTGACGGGTCATGATGCCCGGACTCCGCCTTCCCGGGCGCCACGGTCTCCCGCGGCGTCCCAGTGGCTCCCCGTGAGGGGGGTGGAGCCGGACTTCCCGATCACAGTGGCGAGGGCCGCACCGGTACCGCACCGGTTTCCCGTACACCAAGGCGGTGTGACAGTAGTGCTCCCACCAGCGGAATCACAAGCCGCGCACGGATGCACAAGCGCCGCACCCGCCTCCTGGGGCCTCACGTCTTGCGGTAGCCGTACGCCTCCGAGGCCGCCGCTTCCACCGCGTCCAGGCCGCCTCCGGCCGACGCGGTCACCACCGCCGCCACCGCTCCCTCCACGAACGGAGCGTCCACCAGCCGTGCGCCGTCCGGGAGTTCGTCGCCCTCGGCGAGGAGCGCCTTGACCGTCAGCACGGCGCTGCCCAGATCGACGAGGACCGCCACGCCCGCGCCCCGGTCGACCTCCCGAGCCGCCTGGACGATCAGATCTGAGCTGGTGCCGAGCCCGCCGTCGGGCGTGCCGCCCGCGGCGGCGACGGGCGCGATCGCTCCGCCGCCGGCGAGTCCCCGGGCCAGGTCGGCGACGGACTGGGCGACCTGCCCGCTGTGCGAGACCAGGACGATCCCGACGAGCGCCGGCTCCGGTCCCGTCGTCCCCGTACCCGGCTGCGGCTGCGGCGCCGTGCTCATACGACCGCCTCCGCCAGCGTCGCGATCAACAGCGCCGAGGACGTCGCGCCGGGGTCCTGGTGCCCGATGCTGCGCTCGCCCAGGTAGCTGGCCCTGCCCTTGCGCGCCTGCAACGGCACGGTCGCCAGCGCCCCGCTCTCGGCGGCCTCGCGGGCCGCCGCGAACGAGTCCGTGCCCTCGCCGAGGGCCTCGACCGCCGGCTCCAGCGCGTCCAGCATCGTCTTGTCGCCTGCCTTCGCCCCGCCGAGCTGCGCCACGGCCGCCACGCCCGCGCGCAGCGCCTCGGCCAGCTGCCCGGGCGTCACCTCGGCGTCGTCGCCGAGCGCCTTGCCGGTGCGCCGCAGCAGCGTTCCGTACAGCGGGCCGGACGCCCCGCCCACGGTCGAGATCAACTGGCGTCCCGCCAGCGTCAGCACGGCGCCCGGGGTGGCCGGCGACTCCTTCTCCAGAACAGCCGTCACCGCCGCGAAGCCGCGTTGGAGATTGCTGCCGTGGTCGGCGTCGCCGATCGCCGAGTCCAGCTCGGTGAGACGGTCCGCCTCCCGGTCCACGGCGGCCGCGGCCCCGGTCAGCCAGCGGCGGAAGAATTCGGCGTCCAGCACATGAACTCCTAGGCAGTCAGCGGTCCCCGGCCCCTTCAGCGACCCCAGCGAAGCGCCGCGGTCTGCACCGGGGCGTCCCACAGCCGCAGCAGCTCCTCGTCGACCTGGCAGAGCGTCACCGAGCAGCCGGCCATGTCGAGCGAGGTCACATAGTTCCCGACGAGGGTACGGGCCACCGGCACGCCGCGCTCGGCGAGCACCCGCTGCACCTCCGCGTTGTACCCGTACAGCTCCAGCAGCGGGGTGGCCCCCATTCCGTTGACGAGCGCGATCACCGGACCGGTCGGGGCGAGGTCGTCCAAGACGGCGTGCACCGCGAAGTCGGCGATCTCCCGGGAGGTCATCATGGCGCGCCGCTCCCGGCCCGGCTCGCCGTGGATGCCGATGCCCAACTCCAGCTCCCCGGGCGGGAGGTCGAAGGTCGGGCTGCCCTTCGCGGGCGTGGTGCAGGCGCTCAGCGCGACGCCGAAGCTGCGGGAACTCGCGTTCACCTGCCGGGCGACGGCCTCGACCCGCTCCAGCGGGGCGCCCGCCTCGGCGGCCGCTCCCGCGATCTTCTCGACGAACAGGGTCGCTCCGGTGCCCCGGCGCCCCGCCGTGAACGTGCTGTCGGTGACCGCCACGTCGTCGTCGACCACGACCCGGGCGAGCCGGACCCCTTCGTCCTCGGCGAGCTCGGCGGCCATCTCGAAGTTGAGGACGTCGCCGGTGTAGTTCTTGACGATGAAGAGCACCCCCTCGCCGCTGTCCACGGCGGCGGCCGCCCGCGCCATCTGGTCGGGCACGGGGGAGGTGAAGACCTCTCCGGGGCAGGCGGCGTCGAGCATGCCGGGCCCGACGAACCCGCCGTGCAGCGGCTCATGCCCCGACCCGCCTCCGGAGACCAGCCCGACCTTCTGGGCGACGGGTGCGTCCCGCCGTACGATCACCCGGTTCTCCACGTCCACGGCCAGCTCGGGGTGCGCGGCGGCCATTCCGCGCAGCGCGTCCGCGACGACGGTCTCCGGCACGTTGACAAGCATCCTCATGGGTATCTCCCGGTGAGATCGACTACACATCAGGCCCAGCGGCGGCCGCGTCCGCCCTGATGGCGACGGTAGGCCAGCCTGCCGCCCAGGGCCAGGCGGGTGAGCGCCTTGATCGGGTCGGGGGGCGAAACGGCACGGCGAGCGGGAGACGGGCGGCTCGTCGGTGTCGAACATGAATTCGATTGGCGGGAGGTGTGCAGAGGGGGGCAGGGGGTGTACGGCGCCCGGCCCCGCGAGCGATCGCGAGCTGTCGGCCCGCGACCGGGGCGTCTGGGGGCCCGAGGCTTGTCGAACCGCGATCCGGCTCACCCGACGACCGTAGGCGGCCCCGGGAAGCGGAAGGCCTGGTTCAAACGCGCTCCTGAGGGACCGATGTTCTCTCTTGGCGCCGCACTCGGCCCAGGTGTTGCCTGATGGGCGTCGGAGGAGACAGCCATGAGCACTGAGAAGCGCCGCCCGCCTGCCGCGCCGCGATGGAACCGTCTGCTGGCCCTGTCGGCCGCGCTTGTGCTCGCGGTCACGGCCGCGGCCTGCGCGGACGGGCGGCCCTCGGCGCCGGACGCGCCCGCGAGCGACGTCCGGGCGGAAGCCGGGCCGTGGACAGACGCCGGATCGTCCCTCGGCGGACCCGGCGCGAACGGCCTGGAGCAGAAGGGCTCTTCGGGGTCCACCGTCCCCGCGGCCCGGATGCCGCCGTTGGAGCGGACCGTGGGCGGCGGCAAGCGGCAGCTGCGCACCTCGGTGTACTTCCTGCACGGCGAGCACATGTCCCCGGCCCCGCGCCAGGTCACCGCGCCCGCCACCGCCGACGGCGCGCTGCGCGCCCTGCTCGCGGGGCCCAGCCGCGCGGAGCGGGCGGACGAGCGCACCACGGCCATCCCGGCGGGCACGGCCCTCAACTCGGTGGTCGTACGCAGGAACCTGGCGACCGTGGACCTGTCCGAACGGTTCGACGACGGCGGCGATACGTCCCTGCGGGCCCGCGTCGCCCAGGTCGTCTTCACCGCGACGCGCTTCCCCGAGATCCACAAGGTGCGGTTCGCGCTCGACGGCAAGCCGGTGAGCAGCCTCGGCGGCGAGGGCGTCGCCCTCGACAAGCCGGTGGGCCGCGCGGACTTCGAGGACCTGACGCCACAGATCCTGGTGGAGGGCCCGCTGCCGGGCAGCGAGATCGGCAGCCCGGTGCGGGTGTGGGGCAGCGCGAACACCTTCGAGGCCGCCTTCAATCTGAAGATCACGGACTCCGCCGGCCGTGCGGCGGCCGACGCCTTGGTCACGGCCTCCTCGGGGTCGGGCACGCGGGGGAGCTTCGACGTGACGCTGCCCTACCGGGCCGTGCGCTCCGGCGGCGGCATGCTGACCGCGTACTACCGCTCCGTTGAGGACGCCCGTCTGGTGGTCGTCGACACGGTCCCGCTGACGCTGAACCGCTGACGCGCACCGCCTGCTGACGCACGCCTGACCTGCACGGCCGCCGACGCACCGCGGTCCGACGGCGCCCCGCCCCCGACCGACCGAGGCCCGGCGACGCACCCGCCCTCAGGCCCGCAGGTCCTCCGCCGCGTCCGCGACCCGCGCGATCAGCCGCAGCAGCACCTGCTGCTCGTCCTCGTCGAGAGGCGACAGGAACACCCGGTTCATCCGGCTGGTGCGGCTGACGAGCCTGCGGTGGAGCTTCTCGCCCTCGTCGGTCAGCTCCAGCACATTGCGCCGGCCGTCCAGCGGATCCCGCACCCGCGCCAGGAGCCCGCGCCGGGCGAGGCGGGCGACCACGTCGGCGATGGTGGAGCGGTCCAGGTGGACGTGCCGGCCGAGCGTGCGCTGGTCGATGCCCGGCTTCTCGACGAGAGTGTTGAGCACCGCGAACTGCGGCGAGGTGGTCTCCTCGGAGACCATCGCGCCCCACAGCAGGGAGTGCGCCTGCTGAAGCCGTCGGGCCAGATGCCCGGGGTGGGTGCTCAGATCGACCGCGGTCATACGGCCCCCCTCACTAGTACGTGTACTGACCTATTGACGGACGAGTATCTGCGTGGAAGCGTACTGCCTCGTTACCAAAAATAGTCAGTGCACTGAGTATTATTCACTGCTTGCACCACGGAGTGACGATGGCCGACATCCGCAGTCTCCACGACGCCGTGGCGGACCTCATCCACGACGGCGACACCGTCGCGCTGGAGGGCTTCACCCACCTGATCCCGTTCGCGGCGGCGCACGAGATCATCCGCCAGGGCGTCACCGACCTCACCCTCGTACGGATGACCCCCGACGTCGTCTACGACCAGCTCATCGGCGCGGGCCTGGCGAGGAAGCTGGTCTTCTCCTGGGGCGGCAACCCCGGCGTCGGCTCGCTCCACCGCTTCCGCGACGCCGTGGAGAACGGCTGGCCGCGCCCTCTGGAGCTGGACGAGCACAGCCACGCCGGCATGGCCAACCGCTATGTCGCCGGCGCCTCCAAGCTGCCCTTCGCCGTGCTGCGCGGCTACCGCGGCTCCGACCTCGCCACCCGCACGGACACCGTCGCCACCGTCGTGTGCCCCTTCACGGGCGAGGAGCTGGCCGCGGTCGCCGCCCTCAACCCCGACGTCGCCGTCGTCCACGCCCAGCAGGCCGACCGGGACGGAAACGTCCAGCTGTGGGGGCTGACCGGCGTCCAGAAGGAGGCCGCGCTCGCCGCGGACCGGGTGCTCGTCACCGTCGAGGAGGTCGTCGACCGGCTGGAGCCCCGCCCCGGCGGGATCGTGCTGCCCACCTGGGTCGTCGACGCGGTCGCCGTCGCGCCCGGCGGCGCCCACCCCTCGTACGCCAGCGGGTACTCCGTGCGCGACAACGCCTTCTACCAGGCATGGGACGCCATCGCCCGGGACCGCGAGAGCTTCGCCCAGTGGATCGAGCAGAACGTACGCACCGAAGGGGCGACCGCCCGATGAACGCCGAGACGGACTTCACCCGCGACGAGCTGATGGAGGTCAACGCCGCCCGGGCGCTGGCCGGGGCCACGACCTGTTTCGTCGGCATCGGGCTGCCCTCCACCGCCGCCAACCTCGCCCGCACCACCCTCAACCCCGGCCTCGTCCTGCTCTACGAGTCCGGCACGATCGGGTCCAAGCCGACCCGGCTGCCGCTCTCCATCGGCGACGGCGAGCTCGCCGAGACCGCGGACGCGGTCGTGTCGGTGCCCGAGATGTTCAACTACTGGCTGCAGGGCGGCCGGATCGACGTCGGCTTCCTCGGCGCCGCCCAGATCGACCGCTTCGCCAACATCAACACCACCCTCGTGGACCGCGGCCCCGACCGCCCGCAGGGCCGGCTCCCCGGCGCGGGCGGCGCCCCCGAGATCGCCGCGAACTGCGGCAAGGTGCTGATGGTGCTCCGCCACTCCACCCGCAACTTCGTGGAGAAACTCGACTTCGTCACCACCCTCGGCCATGGCGCCGGCCCCGGCGACCGCGCCCGGCTCGGCCTGCCCGGCGCCGGACCCGTCGCCGTCATCACCGACCTCGGCGTGCTGCGCCCCGACCCGGCCACCGCCGAGCTGGTCCTCACCGAGCTCCACCCCGGCGTCACCGTCCAGCAGGTCCGCGACGCCACCGGCTGGGAGCTGAGGACCGCCGGCGCCGTCACGGCCACCGAGCCGCCCACCGCCGCCGAGCTGGCCGCGCTCCGCGCTCTCAAGGCCGCCTGAAGGAGCCCCCGATGACCCGCGATCTGCCCCGGCGCGACGTCTATGTCGTCGACGCCGTCCGCACGCCCGTCGGCAAGTACGGCGGCGCGCTGTCCTCCGTACGACCCGACGACCTCGCCGCGCACGTCGTCAGGAGCCTCCTCGTCCGTACGCCGGACCTCGACCCCGCCCGCGTCGGCGACGTCTTCTTCGGCAACGCCAATGGCGCCGGCGAGGAGAACCGCGACGTCGCGCGCATGGCCGTGCTCCTCGCCGGGCTGCCCTTCTCCGTGCCCGGCGTCACCGTCAACCGGCTGTGCGCCTCAGGCCTCGAGGCCGTCGTCCAGGCCGCGCGGGCCATCGCGCTCGGCGACGTCTCCCTCGCCCTGGCCGGCGGCGTCGAGTCGATGTCCCGCGCGCCCTGGGTGCTGCCCAAGCCCGAACGGGCCTTCCCCGCCGGCCACCAGCAGCTCCACTCCACCACCCTCGGCTGGCGCATGGTCAACCCCGGCATGCCGCCGCAGTGGACGATCCCCCTCGGCGAGAGCGCGGAGCTGATCGCCGACAAGCACGGCATCACCCGCGAGCAGCAGGACGCCTACGCCCTGGCCAGCCACGAGAAGGCGGCCGCCGCGTGGAAGGACGGGCACTACGACGCCGAGGTCGTGCCGTACGACGGCGTGGAGCTGGTACGGGACGAGAGCGTCCGCGACTCCACCTCGATGGACGCGCTCGCCAAGCTGAAGCCCTCCTTCCGCGACAACGGCACGGTCACGGCCGGCAACGCCTCGCCGCTCAACGACGGCGCCGCCGCCCTGCTGCTCGCCGACGAGGAGGGGCTGCGGGCCACCGGCCGCGAGCCGCTCGCCCGTATCCGCGCCTCCGCCGTCACCGGCATCGACCCCCGGTACTTCGGACTCGGGCCCGTCCAGGCCGTCCGGCAGGCGCTCAGCAGATCAGGCCGCACCTTCACGGATCTGAGCCTCGTCGAGCTCAACGAGGCCTTCGCCGCCCAGGTCCTCGGCTGCCTCGCCGAATGGCCCGAGCTGGACCCCGCCCTGGTCAATCCGCGCGGCGGGGCGATCGCCGTCGGCCACCCCCTCGGCGCCTCCGGCGCCCGTCTCGCCGGCGCGGCCGCCCACCAGCTCAAGGCGGCGGGCGGCGGCCTCGCGGTCGCCTCCCTGTGCATAGGCGTCGGCCAGGGCCTCGCCCTCGTCCTCGAAAGGTAGAACCGATGGCAGACACCCAGGCCGTCATAGACCTCGAACTCGCCGAGAAACAGCGGGAGTACGACAAGGCCCTCGCCGACGGACAGCGCCCCGCCGACCATCCGCAGCGCGACTTCGCCCCCTACCGCAGCAGCGTCCTGCGCCACCCAGAGCAGCCGCTCGTCGCGGTGGGCGGCGACCCCGAGACCGTCGAGCTGCGCACCCCCGTCTTCGGCGTCACCGACGTCACCGAGGCCGACGGCGACCTCACCCGCCAGCACGCGGGCGAGCCCCTCGGCGAACGGATCACCGTCTCCGGCCGGCTCCTCGACAGCGGCGGACGGCCCGTGCGCGGCCAGCTGATCGAACTGTGGCAGGCCAACGCCTCCGGCCGCTACGCCCACCAGCGCGACCAGCACCCCGCCCCGCTCGACCCCCACTTCACCGGCGTGGGACGGGTACTGACCGGCGACGACGGCTCGTATCGCTTCACCACCGTCAAGCCCGGCGCCTACCCGTGGCGCAACCACGAGAACGCCTGGCGGCCCGCCCACATCCACTTCTCGCTCTTCGGCACGGCCTTCACGCAGCGGCTGGTGACCCAGATGTACTTCCCGGGCGATCCGCTGTTCGCCTACGACCCGATCCTGCGGTCCGTCACCGACCAGCAGGCCCGCGACCGGCTGGTCGCCCGCTACGACCACACCCTCTCCCAGCCCGAGTGGTCGCTCGGCTACCACTGGGACATCGTGCTCGACGGCCCCAGCGCCACCTGGATCGAGGAAGGCCGCCGATGAGTCTGCCGCCCACGCCCTCGCACACCGTCGGCCCCTTCTACGGCTACGCGCTGCCGTTCCCCGGCGGCGGCGACGTCGCCCCGGCCTCCCACCCCGACGCGATCACCCTGCACGGCCGTGTGTACGACGGGGCGGGCGCGCCGATCCCCGACGCCCTGCTGGAGTTCTGGCAGGCGGGACCCGACGGATCGATCGCCGCGGCGCCCGGGTCGATGCGCCGCGACCCGGTGACGGGGGGCTTCCTCGGCCGCAACGGGGTGGACTTCACCGGCTTCGGACGCGTCCCCACCGACGCCGACGGGCACTACACGCTGCGCACCCTCGCCCCGGGCGGGCCGGCGCCCGCTCCGTACATCAGCGTCTGCGTCTTCGCGCGCGGACTGACCCACCATCTGTTCACCCGGGCCTATCTGCCCGGCGGCGAGGACGCGCTGCTCGCCTCGCTGGACCCGGCGCGCCGGGCGACGCTCATGGCCACGCCCGAGGGCGGCGAAGGGACCGGGCGCGGAGGGACCCGGGCCCTCCGGTTCGACGTCCGTCTGCAAGGCGAGGGAGAGACGGTCTTCCTCGACTTCCACCGCACCGGCCGCGCGGCCGGCGGTCCGAGCGGCGGTCCCCATGACCCCCGGTGACGACGTGGGCCTCCTCGCCCCGGTGCGGGCGGGCGCCGCGGCCGAGGCGAGCACCGGGGACGCGGCCCTGCTCCAGGCCATGCTGGACGCCGAGGCGGCCCTGACCCGGGCCCAGGCGGCGCTCGGCCTCGCCCCCGCCGAGGCGGCCGACGCGGTCGCCGCCGCCGCGCGCGCCGAGCGCTACGACGTACGGGACCTGGCGCTGCGCGCCCGGGCCGGCGGCAACCCCGTCATCCCGCTGATCGCCGATCTGACCGCCGAGGCCGGCCCGGACGCGGCGCCGTACGTCCACCGGGGTGCCACTAGCCAGGACATCGTGGACACCGCGCTGATGCTGACCGCGGCCCGCACCCTGCCGGGCGTCCTCGTGGACCTCGAGCGCACGGCGGCCGCCCTGGCCGCGCTCGCCGCGCGGCACCGCGACACCCCGATGGCGGCCCGCACCCTCACCCAGCACGCCGTGCCGACGACCTTCGGACTGAAGGCGGCGGGCTGGCGCAGCCTGGTGCTCGACGCCCACGACCGGCTCTCGGCGCTGCGGCTGCCCGCCCAGCTCGGCGGAGCGGCGGGCACCTTGGCCGCGTTCGGCGACCACGGGATCGCGCTGGCCGCCGCCTTCGCCGCCGAGACCGGCCTCGCCGAGCCGACGCTGCCCTGGCACACCCTGCGCACGCCCGTCGCCGACCTCGCCGCCGCGCTCGCCTTCGCCTGCGGCGCGCTCGGCAAGCTCGCCGCCGACGTCCTCGTGCTCTCCCGCACCGAGCTCGGCGAGGTCGCCGAAGGCAGCGGCGGCACCTCGTCCGCCATGCCCCACAAGGCCAACCCGGTGCGCGCGACGCTCATCGCGGCCGCCGCCCGGCAGTCGCCCGCGCTCGCCGCGGTACTGCTCGGCTCGCTCGTCGCGGAGGACGAACGGCCCGCCGGCGCCTGGCACGCGGAGTGGCAGACGCTGCGCGAGCTGCTGCGCCTCGCGGGCGGCGCCGCCCGCGAGGCGGCCGAACTGGCCGAGGGGCTGCGGGTGTTCCCGTACCGTATGCGCGCACAGCTCGACCTCACCGACGGCCTCATCGTCAGCGAACGGATCGCCGCCGCCCTCGCACCCCACGTGGGCGCGGCCCGCGCCAAGGCGCTCGTCGCCGCGGCGGCCCAGCGCGCCGCCGCCGAGGCGGTCGGCCTGGCCGACGCCCTCGCCGACGATCCCGCGCTCGCCGGACTGCTGTCCACGGCCCGACTGACCGAACTCGCCGACCCCACCGGCTACACGGGCGCCGCCCCCGCCCTCGCCGACCGCGCGCTGCGGCGCGCCCCGCACGCCGCCGACTCCCAGGAGCGCCCATGACCGCCCCCCTGCTGCACCACCGCGTGGACGGCTCCGGCCCGCCTCTGATCCTCGGCCCCTCGCTGGGCGCCTCGCTCGCCGTATGGGACCCGCAGGTCCCCTCGCTCGCCCGGCGCCACCGGCTGATCCGCTACGACCTGCCGGGCCACGGCGGCTCCGCCGCCGGCCTCCTGCCGCACGACGGGAGCGCCACCGTCGCCGACCTCGCCGAGGCGGTGATCGCGCTCGCCGACTCCCTCGGGCTGGGCGCCTTCTCCTACGCGGGCGTCTCGCTGGGCGGCGCGGTCGGGCTGCACCTGGCCGTCCACTGCCCCGAGCGGGTCCGGTCCCTCGCGCTGGTCTGCTCCTCGGCCGTCTTCGACGACGCGGCGGCCTGGTCGGCGCGCGCCGCGCTGGTGCGGGCCGACGGCCCCGGGGCGATGGCGGCCAGCCGGCCTGGCGTCTGGTACTCCGCCGCCTTCGCGGACTCCTCGCCCCTGGCCGCCGCCCTCATCGCCGACCTGCGGGCCGTCGACCCGGCCGGATACGCGGCCTGCTGCGACGCGCTCGGCGCGTACGACCTCAGGGACCAGCTGTCCCGCGTAGAGGCGCCGACGCTGGTCGTGGCCGGCCGCGACGATCCGGCGACCGGGCCCGAGCACGCCCGCGAGATCGCGGACGCGGTGCCGGGCGCGACCCTGCTCGAGATCCCGGGCGCCGCCCATCTGGCCGGCGTCGAGCGGCCCGAGCCGGTCTCGGCGGCGCTGGCCGCCCACTTCCGGCCGTCCTCGCCCGCCGACGACGTCTCGCGCCACGCGGCGGGCACGGCAGCCCGCCGGGCCGTGCTCGGCGACGCGTACGTCGATGCCGCCGTCGCCCGCACCACCGAATTCACCGCCCGCTTCCAGGACTTCATCACCCGCTGTGCGTGGGGCGAGATCTGGACGGACGACACCCTGGACCGGCGCACCCGCAGCTGTGTCACCCTCACCGCGCTGACCGCCCTGGGCCACAGGGACGAACTCGCCCTCCATGTGCGGGCCGCGCTCGGGTGCGGCCTCAGCCGTCGGGAGATCGGCGAGGTGCTGCTCCAGTGCGCCGTCTACTGCGGGGCGCCCGCCGCGAACGCGGCCTTCGCGACGGCGCAACGGGTCTTCGACGAGATCGACGCCGCACGCTGAGCGGCCGGCGCTCGGCGGCGCCGCCCCGCTCGACGTCGGGTGTGAGCCATTCGACCGGCGGCCGCCGCCGGACGGAGGGATCATCGAGGGAGGAGCCGACTACAGCAAGGAGTACGCCGCGTGTCCCCTCTCTTCCCGGCCCTCGCCGCCAGGTCGCCGCGCCCGGCCCTCCAGTTCGGCGAGCGGTCCCTGACCCACGCCGACCTGGCGGGGGCGGCGGGAGCGCTGGCCTCCCGAATATCCGACGCGCAGCGGGTCGCCGTCTGGGCGACCCCGACGCTGGAGACCGCCGTGGCCGTGGTGGCCGCGCTGCTGGCCGGCGTGCCGGCCGTGCCGCTCAACCCGAGGACCGGCGAGCGGGAGCTGGCGCACATCCTCGCCGACAGCGCGCCGACGCTGGTGCTCGCCGCGCCCGGCGACGAACTGCCCCCGGCGCTGGCGGCGTTGCCGCGCACGGACGTCGAGACCAGCGGCCGGCCCGGCGCCCCGCTGCCGCCCGAGCCCGCGGACGAGTCGCCCGCGTTGATCGTCTACACCTCCGGCACCACGGGCCCGCCCAAGGGCGCCGTGCTCCCGCGCCGGGCCGTCGCCGCCACCCTCGACGCGCTCGAGGACGCCTGGCAGTGGACCGCCGACGACGTCCTCGTCCACGCGCTGCCGCTCTTCCACGTCCACGGGCTGATACTCGGCGTCCTCGGCCCGCTGCGCCGCGGCGGCTCGGTGCGGCATCTGGGGCGGTTCAGCACCGAGGGCGTGGCGCGCGAGCTGACCTCGGGGGCCACGATGCTCTTCGGCGTGCCGACGATGTACCACCGGATCGCCGAGGCGCTCGACGGCGACCCGGGCCTGGCGAAGGCCCTGGCCGGGGCGCGGCTGCTGGTCTCGGGCTCGGCCGCGCTGCCCCTGCACGACCACGAGCGCATCGCGGCGGCGACGGGCCGACGGGTGATCGAGCGGTACGGGATGACCGAGACGCTGATGAACACCTCCGTCCGGGCGGACGGCGAGCCCCGGCCCGGCACGGTCGGCGTCCCGCTGCGCGGCGTCGAGCTGCGGCTGGTGGACGAGAGCGACGGCATCGGCGAGATCCAGGTCCGCGGACCCAATCTGTTCACCGAGTATCTGAACCGGCCCGACGCGACCGAGGCCGCCTTCGACGACGGATGGTTCCGTACGGGGGACATGGCGAGCCGCGACCCCGACGGCTGTCTGCGCATCGTCGGCCGCAAGGCCACCGACCTCATCAAGAGCGGCGGCTACAAGATCGGCGCGGGAGAGATCGAGAACGCGCTGCTGGACTGCCCGGGGGTGCGGGAGGCGGCGGTGACGGGCGAGCCGGACGCGGACCTCGGAGAGCGGATCGTCGCCTGGGTCGTGCCGGCGGACCCGTCCGCGCCGCCCGCCGCCCAGGACCTCGCCGCGCATGTCGCCGCCCAGCTCGCCCCGCACAAGCGGCCCCGCGAGGTGCGCTTCCTCAAGGCTCTGCCGCGCAACGACATGGGCAAGGTCATGAAGCGGGCCCTGAATGGCTGAGCGGCTCAGCGCCCGCGCGGCGGTGGCGCGGGTGACGGACGAGTTCGCCGAACTGCCCGTCCCGAGCACGCCGTTCCCGGCCGAGGGGCCGATCGGCTGGGAGGGGTACGCGGCCTCGCGCGAGCGGGCCGTGCGGCGCACCGGCGAGACCGAGTCCGTCGTCTGTGGCGTCGGCCTGTTCGGGACGGTCGAGGCGGTCGTGATCGCCTTCGAGTTCGGCTTCCTCGGCGGCTCGCTGGGCGAGCGGACGGGCGACCGGCTGGAGGCCGCGTACGCCCACGCGCGCGAGCGCCGCCTGCCCGTCGTCTCCCTGATCGCGACCGGCGGCAGCCGGATGCAGGAGGGGATGCGGGCCCTGGTCCAACTCCAGCGGGTGGCACGCCAGTCCGCCCTGACCCGGGCGGCCGGACTCCCGCAGCTCGCGGTCGTACGCGACCCGACGACCGGCGGCGGCTGGGCCACGCTGGGCGCGGGAGCGGACGTCGTCCTGGCGCTGCCCGGCGCCCAGGTCGGCTTCGCCGGCTCCCGGGTCCGCCCGCGCGACGCCGATCCGCTGGCCTATACGGCCGAGTCCCAGCTGGCGTCCGGCGCCGTGGACGCGGTGGTGGCGCCGAGCGAGCTGCCGGGCACGCTGACCAGATGGCTGCGCCTGCTGACGGGGGAGGGGCAGCGGACGCGGACGCCCGTACCGCCGCCGCACGCGCTCGGCGAAGGCGAGCTGCCCGCCACCGGCTGGGACGCCGTGCTCCGCGCCCGCTCGCCGCGCAGGCCCCGTGCCGAGGCCTATCTGGACGCCTACTTCGACTGCCGCGAGGCCCTCGGCGGAGACCGCTGCGGCGGCGTCGACCCCGGGATGCACTGCGGGTTCGGGCTGCGCGAGGGGCAGGTCGTCGCCTACGCCGCCCAGGGCGGCACCGCCACCACGCCCGCCGGGTACCGCACCGCCGCCCGGCTCGTCAGGCTCGCCGACCGGCTGGGCGCGCCGGTGCTCACGCTCGTCGACACACCTGGGGCCGCCAACGACGCCGCCGCCGAGCACGCGGGCGCGGGCGCCGCCATCGCCGAGGTGTTCGCAGCCGTCGCCGAGGCGGGCGTTCCCGTCACCACGCTGCTCATCGGAGAGGGCGGCTCCGGCGGCGCCCTCGCCCTCGCCGCGCCCCACAACACCTGGGCCACGCCCGACAGCTACTTCTCCGTGATCGCACCCGAGCTCGCCGCGGCCATCCTCAAGCGCCCGCCCGAGGCCGCCCACGCGACCGCCGACCAGCTGCACCTGCGGCCCCAGGACCTCGTGGAACTCGGAGTCGTCCGTGGCATCGTCCCCGTTTCGAACGCGTGCGATGAGGTATAAGGGGCGAATCCAGGCCAGTTCGACACGGCAGCGAGGCAGAGCCGCCCGACCGGGCGGCTCGACGATCCGGGAGGTGCTCGGCATGGAGCAGAGCGACGAAGGCCGCGGCCGGGGACGGGACGAGACCGAGGAGGAGAGGGCGGACCGCCGCTGGGTCGAGCTCCTCCAGGAGCTGAGGGTCGCCCAGACCGGTGTGCAGATCCTCTTCGGCTTTCTGCTCACCGTCGCCTTCCAGCCACGTTTCGCCGACCTGTCGGCGACCGACAACGACATCTACACCGTCACCGTCATCCTCGGCGCGGCGACCACCGGCGTGCTGATCGGACCCGTCTCCTTCCACCGTCTCCTCACCGGCAAGCGGCTCAAACCGCAGACCGTCGTGTGGGCCTCGCGTCTGACCGTGCTCGGTCTGGTCCTGCTGCTGTGCACCATGGCGTCCTCGCTGCTGCTGATCCTGCGCGTGGCGGGCGACGACAGCCTCGCGGTGTGGCTGGTCGCGGGGATGGTCCTCTGGTTCGTCGTGTGCTGGTTCCTGCTCCCCGCGTGGGCACGCGTCAACCGGCCCTCGGACGCCGCGCCGGTCCGGGACTGAACCGGCCCGACGCCACCGGCCCGCCCGGGGGGCGAGTTACGGAAGTCGGAGGTGTGGGGTGGGTGTATCGGTGTGGCGCCATGGCGGTACTGTGCGCGCACCGCCAGATGGGTGGCGGGTGCGATCCTGGAGGAACCTGTGACTGTGAACAGAAGATCGTGGCTGGGCTCGGGGGCCCTGGCGGCGGTCGCGACCGCCGGCGCCCTCGGCGTCGGTCTGTCGGCCGGCCCCGCGCTGGCGCACACCCCCGTGTGGGATGTGACCTGCACCGAGGTCAGCGTTGATCTGACCAACTACGGACCCAAGTCCGAGAACACCGTGACCGTGACGGTGGACGGCAAGGACCTGCTGCCCGCCGAGAAGTTCCAGAACGACTTCCACAAGAAGCTCGAGCTCCCCAAGCACGACAAGGAGCTCACCGTCCGCCTCATCGTGAAGGCGGGCGACGGCGAGAAGTTCTCGCGCGACGAGACCAAGAAGGCCCCGGTGTGCCAGGACAGCACCCCGAAGCCGTCGGCCACGCCGACCACCCCGTCGCCGAGCGCCACGCCGAGCACGGCCACGCCGACGCCGAGCAGCACGCCGAGCACCAGCGCGCCTGCCACCACCGCTCCTCCCCAGACTCCCTCGGCCTCGCCGAGCAGCCCGGGCGGCGACCTCGCCGAGACCGGCTCGTCCAACTCCACGCCGCTGATCGCGGGCGCTGCCGCCGCGGTCATCGTCGCGGGCGGCGGAATCCTGTGGGCCGCGCGCAAGCGTCGCGCCGCACAGGACTGACACCGCTGGGACACGGCACGCGATCAGCGCCCGCCTCTCCGAGGCGGACGAGCGGGCGCTGACGAAGTGCGCGGGGTGGGCAGGCCGTTCCCCCGACGGGCCTGCCCACCCCTTCCGTGTCTCTAGACCGCGGCGGGCGTGTAGTGCGCGGCCTCGTCGCCCTCCAGGACCCGGCTGAGCTCGCCGTCGACTCCCCGAGGCACATCGCCCGCGACCGTCACACGGTGCAGCAGCCGCGGCAGGTCGCCGTAGTCGTCGGGCGCGTAGTGCTGGGTGATGCGGTTGTCGAAGAGCACCAGGTCGCCCGGTGCCCAGGCCCAGCGAACGACGTTCTCCGGGCGCGTCACATACGCCTGGAGGATCCGCAGGACGTCACGGGACTCCGACGGGGAGAGCCCCACCAGGCTCTGCGCGAAGCCGCCGATGAACAGCCCCCGCTCGCCCGTCTCCGGGTGGACCCGTACCACCGGGTGCTCGGTGCGGTACTTCGTGGAGACGAACCGCCTGCGGTGCTCCGCCGCCTTCTCGCTCTTCGGCTCGGCGTAGTCGTACGCGTTGGTGTGCACCGCCCACAGCCGGTCGGCGAGCTCCCGCAGCGCCTCGGGCAGATCCCGGTAGGCGGCCGCGGAGTTCGCGATCAGGGTGTTGCCGCCGTAGGGCGGGACCACCAGGCTGCGCAGCGTGGAGGCCTTGGGCGGGGTGCGCAGGAACGTGACGTCCGTGTGCCACTGGTTGGCGCGGATGCCCTCGTCGCCGTCGACCGGGAGGATGTGCGGCTGGCCGTCGACGGACGGGACGGTGGGGTGCGCGGTGGTGAGCTCGCCGAAGAGGGAGGCGAACCGTATCTGTGCCGCGTCGTCGAGGTCCTGGTCGCGGAAGAAGAGCGCTTTGTGCTCCAGGAGCGCGGAGTTGATCTCCGCTACGACCGCGGGGTCGAGGTCGGCTGAGACGTCGACGCCGAGGATCTCCGCGCCGATGCGGCCGCCGATCCGGCGGACGTCGAATCCGGTGCTGCTCATGAGGGTGCTGCCTTTCTCTGGACGGGGGACGGGCTTTCTCGGGACGGTGGACGGGCTTTGTCTGGACGGTGGAGGAGTCGGTGGACGGTGGACGGTTCTCGGGTTGGGCTCAGCCGGCGAGCGCCGGGCGGCCGGCGGGCCGCGGCAGGCCGTAGTGCTCGCGCAGGGTGCGGCCGGTGTACTCCGTGCGGAACAGGCCCCGGTCCTGGAGCAGCGGGACCACCTGGTCCACGAAGTCGTCGAGCCCGCCGGGCAGATAGGGCGGCATGATGTTGAAGCCGTCCGCCGCGCCCTCGGCGAACCAGAGCTCCAGCTGGTCCGCGATCTGCTCGGGCGTGCCGGCGACGACGCGGTGGCCGCGGCCGCCGCCGAGCCGGGCGATCAGCTGGCGGATGGTGAGCTTCTCGCGGTGCGCGAGCTCGGCGACGAGCGTGAAGCGGGACTTGTTGCCGTTGATGTCCCGCTCCTCGGGCAACTCGGGCAGCGGGCCGTCCAGCGGGAGGCCGCTCAGGTCCGTGCCGAGCATCCCGGACAGCTGCTGAAGCCCGTACTCCGGGACCTGGAGGCCGGTCAGCTCGTCCTCCAGCGCCAGGGCCTCGGCCTCGGTCGCCCCGAGGATCGGGCAGATGCCCGGGAGGATCTTCAACTGGTCCGGCGTACGGCCGTACTTGGCCAGACGGGACTTGAGGTCCTTGTAGAAGGTCTGGCCGTCGGCCAGGGTCTGCTGGGCGGTGAACACCGCCTCCGCGTGCCGGGCCGCGAACTCCTTGCCGTCCTCCGACGACCCGGCCTGCACCAGCAGCGGATGGCCCTGCGGAGAGCGCTGTACGTTCAGCGGCCCGTCGACCCGGAAGTGCTTTCCGCGGTGGCCGATCGGCCGCACGGCGCCCTCGGGCGAGTAGACGCCCTGCTCGCGGTCGACGACCACGGCGTCGTCGTGCCAGCTGTCCCACAGCTGACGGGTCACGTCCAGGAACTCCGCGGCCCGCTCGTAGCGCAGCGCGTGGTCCGGGTGCTCTTCGAGGCCGAAGTTCCGCGACTCGGCGACATTGCCCGAGGTGACGATGTTCCAGCCGGCCCGCCCGTCGCTGAGGTGGTCGAGCGAGGCGAACTTGCGGGCCACGTGGAAGGGCTCGTTGAAGGTGGTGGAGACGGTCGCGATCAGCCCGATGTGCTCGGTGGCCACCGCCAGCGCGGACAGCAGCGTGAGCGGCTCGAACCCGCCGACCGCGTTGTAGCGGGCGTTGCCCCACAGGGCGACGCCGTCGGCGAGGAAGAGCGAGTCGAGCCTGCCGCGCTCGGCGGTGCGGGCCAGCTCCTGGAAGTAGGCGAGATCGGTGATCCGCTCGGGCTGGGTGCGGGGGTGGCGCCAGGCGGCGTCGTGGTGGCCCGCGTTCATCAGGAACGCGTTGAGATGGAACTGGCGTGGTGCGTCGGCGGACATGCGGTTCCTCAGTCTCCGTTCGGGGTGCGCCAGGACGTGAAGCGCCGTTCGAGGGCTACGAGCAGTTGGTTGAAGGCGACGCCGATGGCGGAGATCGTGATGATCCCGGCGTACATCTCGGGGATCGCGAAGTTGAACTGCGACGCGTTGACGAGATAGCCGAGCCCGGCCTTGGCGCCCACCATCTCGGCGGCGACCAGCACCAGGATGGCGACCGCTCCGGCCAGCCGGATGCCGGTGAACACGGTCGGCGCCGACGCGGGCAGGATCACCTTCTGGAAGATCCTCGGAGCGGGCAGGTCCATCGACTTGGCGAGCCGGAGCAGGGTCGGGTCGACGCTGCGCACGGCGCTGATGGTGTTGAGCAGGATCGGCCAGGTGCACGCGTACAGCACGATCGAGATCTTGGACGTCTCGCCGATGCCCAGCAGCAGGACGAACACCGGCAGCAGCGCGAGCGCCGCGGTGTTGCGGAAGACCTCGAGCAGCGGCCCGAGGAGGTCGGCGACCGGCCGGTACCAGCCGATCAGCAGGCCCAGCGGGACGGCGACGACGACCGCGAGCCCGAACCCGGACAGCGAGCGCACCAGGCTGGCCTGCGCGTGCTCGGCGAGCTCGCCGTCGAGCAGCAGCTCCCACCAGGCGACGGCGACCTCGGAGAACGGCGGCAGGAAGGTCTGGTCGACCAGACCGAGCCGGGGCGCGGCCTCCCACACCCCGAGCAGCACCGCGATGGCCGCGGTACGGGTGAGGACGGCCAGCAGGATGCGGCCGGCCAGGCGCAGCGGCGCGGGCACGGCGCGGGCGCGGGGCGGCCGGGGAAGCACGGGGTCGGCGTGCCGCGCGGCGCCGCTCACATCGCCGGCGGCGGTCGGCAGGGCTTTCTCGACGGTGGCGCTCATAGCGTTGCGGCCTCCCTCTCCTCTTGCTGGGCCCGGCTGACCTCGTCGCGCAGCAGGCTCCAGATCTGGTGGCGGTGGTGGGCGAACTCGGGGCTGGAGCGCGGATCCCCGTCCCCGCCCCCCTCGCCGTCGCCTTCGCCGAGGACGATCGGCACGACCTCCTTGATCCGGCCCGGGCGGGAGGTCAGCACGGCGACGCGCTGTCCGAGGCGGACCGCCTCGTCGATGCCGTGGGTGATGAAGACGATCGTCTTGCCGGTGCGCTGCCAGATCCTCAGCAGCTCGTCCTGGAGCGACTCGCGGGTCTGCGCGTCGAGCGCGGCGAACGGCTCGTCCATCAGCAGCACGTCGGGGTCGTACGCGAGGGAGCGGGCGATGGCCACGCGCTGGCGCATCCCGCCGGAGAGCTCGTGCGGATGCCGGTCCTCGAAGCCGGAGAGCCCGACCAGGGCCAGATACTCCCGGGCCCGCTCGGCCCGCTCGCGGCGCGGCGCGCCGGTGGCCTCCAGACCGAACTCGACGTTGCCCTGGGCGGTGCGCCAGGGGAGCAGGGCGTACTGCTGGAAGACGATGCCCCGGTCGAGCCCCGGTCCCGTGACGGGCGACCCGTCCAGCAGAATCTGACCGGACGTCGGCTGGGAGAGCCCGCCGAGGAGGTCCAGCAGCGTGGACTTGCCGCATCCGCTCGGGCCGACGACCACGACGAACTCGCCGGCGGCTATGTCCAGGTCGATGCCGTCCAGCGCGGTGACGACCTGCCGCTTTCCGCGTACGGGGAAGGTCTTGCCGACCCCCCTGAAACTGATCTTCGCGGTCATGGGTCAGCTCCCCTTCGCGGCGCCGGCGCCGTTGAACTCGTTGGTGTAGAGCTCGCCGACCTTGACCCGGCCGGGCTTGATGTCGCCGCGCTCGGTCAGCCAGTCGGCCCAGACGGCCAGCTCCTCCTCGGCGATGCGGCCGCTGGAGCCGGCGACGCCGTAGGAGCGCCAGTACTTCAGCGCGTCGGCGCTCTCGTTGCGCTTCCGCTTGGCGACGATCTCGGTGAAGCGGGCGACGACCTCGTCGCGCGGCGTGGCGCGCGACCAGTCCAGGGCCTTGCCCACGCCGGTGACGAAGGTCCGGACCGTCTGCGGGTTCTGCTCGATGAACCGCTCGGTCAGGACGTAGGTGCCGGCGCTGAAGGCCCCGCGCAGGTCGTAGTCGCTGAACAGCTTGCGGATGCCCCCGGTCTCCAGGGCCTTGTCGCGCAGAATCCCGCTGAGGACGGCCACGTCGATCTGGCGCTGGCGCAGGGCCTGCTCGGTGTTGACGGGCGGGACGACGATCCGCTCGACCTGCTCGGCCTCGGCGCGGCTGAGCCCGTTCTTCTTGAGGTAGATGTCGAGCAACGCCTCGGCGTGCGCGCCCAGGGTGTTCATGCCGACCTTCTTGCCGATGAGGTCGCGCGCGGTGCGGATGGGGCTCTTCTCGCCGACGAAGTAGCCGCTGTAGGCGTGCTCGTCGGAGCCGTAGTAGCTGACGACCGCCTTGACGGGGGCCTTGCGGGAGGCGAGCTTGACCACCGCGCCGTTGAAGGCGCCGCCGAAGTCGCTCTGGCCGGCCGCGGCGGACTGGATGTCCTGCGGGCCGCTGGTGGTGTTGCCCACCCATTCGAGCTTGACGTCGCCCAGGTAGCCGAGCGACTCGGCGAGTTCGGGCGGAGTGACCGCCCCGGCGGAGCCCTGGTAGCGGAGGGTGGTGGTGTTCCGCGTGCCGCTGCCGCTCGCCGTGCCGCAGCCGGCGGCCGCGAGGGCCGATATTCCGGAGAGGACGAGGAAGTTGCGTCGGGATGTGGTGTGCACGTCAGTCATTCCGTTCGGGTGCGCGAAGAATTCAGGAAAGGGCCGGCGGAATCGGACAGGCGAAACGCAGGGGATTTCCGCGACGGGAATTGCGACAGTTATTGCGACGGGAACTGAGACGGGAATAGCGGCGGGCGCTGAGCATGCGTCACCGCGGGGGCGGGCGACGCGTTCATGCCTCTGCGACGCCCGGGCCGGGGGCGGCCTGGGGGCGGGCGCCGCTCCTGGCCGGCGAGCACGCGGCCGACGGCCGGCCGGACCCGCTCGGACCCCGGCGGCGCAAGCCGCGTCCTGCCGTCTCCTGCAACTCCCGGCGGCGACCGCGAGATCCGCGGGACGACGGCGGGGGCTGCGAGGGCGCGGCGGGGTCTGCCGGGTCAGCCGAGGCGGGAGGGCTCAGGCGCAGGCCCGGGCGCCGGCTCTGTCGGCGGGCTCCCGAACCTCCGGGGACCTGGGCGGTCCTGGCAGGGGCGGGCGGGAGCCCTCAACAGACGTCGGCGCCGGCCGGAGCCTGCTGGGCGAGCCTGGAGCCCGAACGGTCCGAGGAGGCCGGACCTGTCAGGCCCGGATCGCGGATTCCATTGGGCGCGAGCCCGCCGCCGTCGGAGAGGAAGTCAGCTGCGCGCGTCTCAGCGGCCGGCGGCACAGAGTGCGCTGGCGTGCCGTCGGAGATCGACGTGCAGGCGCGATACGAGAATGTCAGCTTGACTCACACCGCAGAGAATGTCAGCGACTTCCGGCCACGTCAACGCCCCCTGGAAATCGTCTCGCATGGTGAATTGTTGCGGAATTCTTTCGCGCGTATGGCGGGTGATCTCGCCCCGCCGTCGCCGATGACGTGAGCTGTGGGCGGCCCGCCGTCACGGCCGTGACGGCGCCTGTTCTCCCCGGTGTTCCCACCGCCCCCTGGCGCGGTTGGGCCAGCGCCGGGATGCTGTCCGCCGACAGCGCTTGCTACGCGCTCAACCAGCCTTATTCCAGGAGTAGTTGTGGCCCCAGGCAGAGCAAGACGCACCGTCGTGCTGTTCGCGACGGTGTCCGCACTCACGGCGGGCGTCCTGTCGCCCGCGCTCGCCGACTCCACCCCCGACCCCCGTCCCCGGGACGCCTCCGAAGTGCTGCGGCCGCTCGCCCCGCCGCCCGCGAGCGGCGCGGCGGGCGAGCCCAGGACCGTGGCCGACGGCGACGGCATCGAGACCGCGCGCACCTCCCGGCCCATCGCGCCGGGCGTCAGCCTCACCTCGTACGACCGTCTTGAATCGGACAAATGGCTGCGCGTCGACGCCCTCTCGGTCGACCTCGACGGCACCGGGGCGGGCGCCGACTACCTCCACTCGGGCAAGGTCGCCGACCGCCGCTCCGTCTCCGAGCTCGCCGCCGCTCACGACGCGGGCCCGGGCCGGCGCACGGTCGCCGCGATCAACGCGGACTTCTTCGACATCAACCAGACCGGTGCGCCGCAGGGCCCCGGCGTCAAGGACGGCGAACTCACCCAGTCGCCCGCCCCCGGCGCCCATCGGGCCGTCGGCATCGGGCCCGGCGGCGCCGGACGCGTGCTCCAGCTGTACTTCGACGGCAGCCTCGCCCTCCCCTCGGGCGTCCACCCGCTCACGGCCTACAACGCGGCAAACGTCCCCGCCGGCGGCATCGGCGCGTACACCTCGGCCTGGGGATCGGCCGACCGGGCGCTGACCGTCGACGGGGCGACCCCCGTCACCGAGGCGGCCGTCCGGGACGGGAAGGTCGTCGCCATCGCGGCCGGGCCGGGCACCGGGCCGATCCCCGACGGCACCACCGTCCTGCTCGGACGGGAGGCCGGGGCCAGGCTGCTGGCCGCGCTGCGACCGGGCGACCCCGTGTCCATGGAGTACCGGCCCCGCACCGACGGCGGCCCGGTGCCGCGCACGGCGGTCGGCGGCCGGGAGCTCCTCGTCGTCGACGGCGTGCCGCAGAACCACGACGGCGAGGCCAACGACGCCGCGGCTCCGCGCACCGCCGTCGGATTCTCCAAGGACGGCCGCGCCATGCGGATCCTCACCGTGGACGGCCGCCAGGCCGACAGCGGCGGAGTCACCCTCACCGAGCTCGGCCTGATGATGCGACAGGCCGGCGCGTACAGCGCCCTCAACCTCGACGGCGGCGGCTCCTCCACGCTCGTCGCCCGCGAGCCCGGCAGCGACGCGCTCCAGGTGGAGAACACCCCCTCCGACGGCAGCGAGCGCACGGTCCCCAACGGCCTGGCGCTGACCGCGCCCGACGGCAGCGGCCGGCTGCGCGGCTTCTGGGTCGAGACGGCCGTGCCGGCGGGCAGCGCGCCCAGCGTCGACCCGGTCAAGGGAGGCCGCCCCGAGCGGGTGTTCCCGGGACTGACCCGCAGGCTCACCGCCGCCGGATACGACGAGACGTACGGACCGGCCGCGGGCGAGGCGCGCTGGCGCGCCATGCGGCCCTCGGTCGGCCGCGTCGACGGCCGCGGCGTCTTCCGCGCGCGCGGCAGCGGCGCCACCGAGGTACGAGCCGAGCGGGCGGGCGCGCACGGCAGCACCCGGCTCACCGTGCTGGACGACCTCGCCCGGATCGAGCCGACCACCCGCCGCGTCGGCCTCGCGGACGCGACGGCTGTCGGCGCCTTCGGCGTCGTGGGACTGGACGCCCACGGCGCCAGCGCGCCCATCGAGCCCGCCGACGTCCGACTCTCCTACGACCGCGCACGGTTCGACGTCTTCGACGACGGGAAGGGCTCCTTCGCGGTCAAGGCCCTCGCCGGCGCCACGGCGGGGACGGTCACGGTCGACGTCGCGGGCGCGACCACCGTGCTCGCCGTGACCGTCGGCCTCGCCGAGCAGCCGGTCGCCGACTTCGACGACGCGGCCTCGTGGACCTTCAGCCACGCCCGGGCCGGCGGCTCGGTCGCGGCCACGCCCGAGGGGCAGAGCGGGACGGGCCTGGAGATGGCGTACGACTTCGCCAAGTCGACCGCGACCCGCGCCGCCTACGCCAGCCCGCCCCGGGCGATCCCCGTGCCGGGACAGCCGCAGTCCTTCACCCTCTGGATCAAGGGCGACGGCTACGGCGCATGGCCGACCCTGCACCTCAAGGACGCCGCAGGCTCGGACCAGCTGCTGCGCGGTCCGTTCGTCACCTGGACCGGCTGGCGGCAGGTGACCTTCGCCGTGCCGCCGGCCGCGGCGACGCCGCTGTCGGTGCACCGCTTCTATCTGGCCGAGACCTCGGCCGCCAAGCAGTACACCGGGAAGATCGTCGTCGACGGGCTCAGCGCTCAGGCGCCGCCCGCCGTCGACCTGCCCGAGCAGCCCCGTACGCCCGATCCGCTGATCGACTCCGCGGCCCGGACGCAGAGCAGGGACTGGCGGTTCGCGGTGATGTCGGACGCGCAGTTCGTCGCCCGCGACCCGGACAGCCCCATCGTCGCGCAGGCGCGCCGGACGCTGCGCGAGATCAAGGCGGCGCGGCCCGACTTCCTCGTGGTCAACGGCGACCTGGTCGACGAGGGATCGCCCGCGGACCTCGCCTTCGCGCGCCGGATCCTCACCGAGGAGCTCGGCGACGCGCTGCCCTGGTACTACGTGCCCGGCAACCACGAGGTGATGGGCGGACGGATCGAGGACTTCGTGGCCGAGTTCGGCCCGGCCCAGCGGACGTTCGACCACCGGGGCACCCGCTTCATCACGCTCGACACCTCCAGCCTGAGCCTGCGCGGCGGGGGCTTCGACCAGATCAAGCAGCTGCGCGCGCAGCTCGACGCGGCGGCGGCGGACCGCCGGATCGGCTCGGTGATGCTCGTCGAGCACGTCCCGCCGCGCGACCCGACCCCGCAGAAGGGCAGTCAGCTCTCCGACCGCAAGGAGGCGGCGCTGATCGAGCAGCAGCTGGCGCGGTTCCGCCGTACGACGGGCAAGGGCGCCGGTCTCGTCGGCAGTCACGTCGGCGTCTTCCACGCCGAGCACGTCGACGGCGTCCCGTATCTGATCAACGGCAACTCGGGCAAGAACCCGTCGGGCCCCGCGGACCGGGGCGGCTTCACCGGCTGGTCGCTGGTCGGCGTCGACGAGGTCTCGCGCGCCGAGCAGGCGCTCGGGCGGCTGCGGCCCTGGGCGGGCGGCCCGGACTGGGTCTCCGTCCAGACGCGGGCGCACGTCGACGCCCTGACCCTCCAGGCGCCGACGGCTTTGCGGCCGGGCGAGAGCGGCGACGCCCGGGCGACGGTCGCACAGGGCCAACGGCGCGTCCCGGCGGCCTTCCCGCTGAGCGTCGACTGGACGGGCTCGCCGAACCTCTTCATCGGCCCGCCGGACCGGGCTCGCGAGCGCCATGCGGCGGCCTTCGACCCGGCGACGGGTCGGCTCACGGCGCTTGCCCCGGGGACGGTGACGCTGGCGGTGACGGTCTCGGGGGTGATCGAGCGCACCGAGATCCGCGTCGCGGCGGAACAGACGGCGCGGGCGGGGAGGGCGGCCCGGGCGGCGTAGCGGAGGGCGGGGCGGCGGGGTCTCGGCGGGGTCGTCCCCGTCGGGCCGCCGTTGGAGCGGCTCGCCGACGCGCTGATCGCGCACGCGATGGCGGCCGTCCGCGCGGCGACGACACGGCCCTGCTGCTTCTGCGCCCCCAGGGCTGAGGCACGGCGACTGCGAGAGGGCGCGGCTGGACGTCCTACGGGGAGCTGTGAACCCCCGTACGGCGAACCCCTCGTATGGGGTCTTCCGGGCCATCCGACCAGTCGGTATGTTCAGGGCGGACAGGCCGGCGGGCCGGTGAGCCGGCCCAAGGCGACGGAGGGCTGCCCATGCCAGAGCACGCACCCGCAATCGAAGGCCACTGCGACGACCGCTTCGCCGCGGTGCGCGCCGCCTTCGAGGAGAACTTCCACGAACGCGGCGAACTGGGCGCGGCCGTCACCGTGCTGCACGGCGGCGAGACGGTCGTCGACCTCTGGGGCGGCTGGGCCGACGCCGCCCGCAGCCGCCCCTGGGAGCGCGACACCCTCGTCAACGTCTGGTCGACCACCAAGGGGCCCACCGCGCTGTGCGCGCATCTGCTCGCCGACCGGGGACAGCTCGACCTGGACGCGCCGGTCGCCGCGTACTGGCCCGAGTTCGCCGCCGCGGGCAAGGAGTCCATTCCCGTACGCCATCTGCTCTCGCACCGCGCCGGCCTGGCCGGGCTGCGCGAGCCCCACACGCTGGCCGAGCTCTACGACTGGGAGCTGACCTGCGCCAGGCTGGCCGCCACCGAGCCCTGGTGGACGCCCGGCACGCAGTCCGGCTACCACGCCATGACATACGGGTTCCTGGTCGGCGAAGTCGTCCGCCGGATCACCGGACAGCTCCCGGGCGACTTCCTGCGCCAAGAGGTCACCGGGCCGCTCGGCATCGACTTCGCCATCGGCCTGCCGGAGAAGGAGGCCGGCCGCGCGGCGGAGCTGGTGCATCCGCCGGCCGAGGAGGGCAGCCAACAGGCCGCGCTCTTCGCCCAGATGCACCCGGTCGCCCTGGCGGCCCTGGTCAACCCGCTGGTCAGCGTGAGCGAGGCCAACACCGCCGCCTGGCGCGCCGCCCAGCTCCCCGCCGCCAACGGCCACGGCACCGCGCGCGCGGTCGCGGCGCTCTACGGAGTCCTGGCGGGCCGGGACGAGTTCGCGGGCCGGCCCCTGCTCTCCGCCGAGGCCGCCGCGCGCGTCCGCGAAGGCCAGGGCAGCTGCCGGGACCTGGTGCTGGGAGCGGGCTTCGCGCATGACACGGAACTGGCGCTCGGCCTCTGGCTGAGCGGCCGGAACCGCTCGTACGGCCCCAATCCCCGGGCCTTCGGCCACGACGGCTTCGGCGGCTCCTTCGGCCTCGCGGACCCGGAGGCGGATATGAGCATGGGGTACGTCATGAACCGCATGGGCCCGCATATCGCCGACGACCCACGCAAGACGGCGTTGATCGACGCGGTCTACGCGTCCGCGCCGCCCGGCGGACTCGGCGGACTCGGCGGAGTCGGCGGCTGAGGACGGGAGACTGAACCCGGCCGCCCTGCGGCCCTTCCAGATTCTTGCAACACGTTCTACTGTGTGCGCCGCGCAGGGACGGACCGCGAGACTCCTGGAGGGGCCGTGCACCTCGAATACACGCCTGAACAGCAGCAGCTGCGCGCGGAACTGCGCACGTACTTCGCCGAGCTCGTGCCCGACAACGTCTACGCCCGCTACGGCGACCCCGCCTCGCAGAAACGCTTCTACCGCGAGACCGTCCGCCGGCTCGGCGCGGACGGCTGGCTCGGCGTCGGCTGGCCGAAGGAGTACGGCGGCCGCGGCCTGAGCCCCATGGAGCAGTTCGTCTTCTTCGACGAGGCCGCGCAGGCGGGCGTGCCGCTGCCGCTGATGGCGCTCAACACCGTCGGGCCCACGATCATGCAGTACGGCACGGACGAGCAGAAGGCGTCCTTCCTGCCGAAGATCCTCTCCGGCGAGATCGACTTCGCCATCGGCTACAGCGAGCCCGACGCCGGGACCGACCTCGCCGCGCTCAAGACCCGCGCCGTGCGCGAGGGCGACGAGGACACCGGCACGTACACCGTGAACGGGCAGAAGATCTGGACCACCAACGGCGACACCGCCGACTGGGTCTGGCTCGCGGTCCGCACCGACCCCGACGCCCCGGCCCACCAGGGCATCACCATGCTGCTCGTGCCGACCTCGGACCCCGGCTACTCCTGCACCCTCATCAACACGCTCGCCTCGCACGACACCACCGCCAGCTACTACGAGGACGTCCGCGTGCCGGCCTCCCGCCGCGTCGGCCAGGAGAACAAGGGCTGGCGGCTGATCACCAATCAGCTCAACCACGAGCGCGTCACCCTCGCCGCCCACGGGACGATGGCCATCCGGGCGCTGAGCGACGTCCAGCGCTGGGCCGCCGACACCAAGCTCGCCGACGGCCGCCGCGTCGTCGACCTCGGCTGGGTCCGCGGACGCCTCGCCCGCACGCACACCAGGCTCGACGCGCTGAAGCTGCTCAACTGGCAGATGGTCAACGCCGTGCAGACCGGCGCGCTCACCCCGCAGGACGCCTCCGCCGTCAAGGTGTACGGCTCCGAGGCCCGCCGCGACGCCTACGCCTGGCTGATGGAGATCGTCGGCGCGGCGGGCCCGCTCAAGGAGGGCTCAGCCGGCGCGGTACTCCACGGCGAGCTGGAGCGCGGCTACCGATCCGCCGTGATCTTCACCTTCGGCGGCGGCAACAACGAGATCCAGCGCGAGATCATCTCCTGGATCGGGCTGGGGATGCCGCGGGTACGGCGCTGACGGCATGTGACCAAGCATTCTAGTTGGCATATGAGCAAGACAGTTGGCACCAGCCGGCAGATCTGACCTCCAGGGACGTGAGCCGGGTGTCCTGTCGCACTGAGCCTGTCGGATTCTCACCGCTTCTCGTTCGTGCTGTCGGATTCTCATTGCGTCGCGCACTGAGCGACGACGTTTGCCCCGTATGTGGGTTTGATCTCATTTTCCTGGTCCGGTTCTCGCGGTAGCTGTCACGGTCGCTTTCGGCAGGTACGTGGAGCCGGGGGTGGCGATGGATCTGGGTCTGGTCGATGTCGAGTGGGCTGACGGTGAGGGCTGCGGGCTGCGGAAGTCCGTGCTGGAGGCGGTGTCCCGGGTTCGGTTCGAGTCGGTGCTCCCGGTGCGGCGGTTCACGTCGTACCGCGGGCAGCGGCATTTCACGGGCTGGTACTGGGCGACGACGGAGTCGCTGGTGGGGTTCGAGTCGTGGCTGGAGCGGGACCGGGCCATCATCCTCGATGATGACCGGCGGGTGGTGGGGCTGGCCTCGCAGCCGTTCCGGGTGATGTGGCAGGGGGAGACGCGTCGGATCTCGCATACGCCGGACTACTTCGCACGTCTGGAGGACGGTTCGGGCCTGGCCGTCGACGTGCGGTCGGCGGACCGGGTCGGCCCGGAGGACACGGTGAAGTTCTCGGCGACCGAGGCGATGTGCCAGGAGATGGGCTGCTGGTCCTTCGCGCTGGTGCACGAGCCCGATCTGGTGGAGATGGCCAACGTCCGCTGGCTGTCGGGATATCGGCATGCACGCAACCGGGTCGGCGACGTCGCGAAGCGGCTCATGGATGCGTTCGCCGACCCGCGGTTGCTCATGGACGGTGCCGAGGCGGTGGGGGACCCGTTGTCCGTCCTGCCGACGCTCTACCACCTGCTGTGGTGCGGTGACCTGCGTCTTGACCTGGCGGTGCCGCTGGGAGACGGCTCCGTGATCGGTCGCGCGGCGGTGAGTCATGGCTGAACTGGCGCCACGCGGGGTTCTGCGGGCCGGGGACCGGATCCGGTTCGAGGGCCACAACCAGCAGGTCATCGGGCTGGAGGGAACGGCCTTGCGGCTGCTCAGCGACGAGGGCGACACCAGTGTCATGGCTGCCGGCTACGTGATGGCGGCCGCCGATTTCGAGGTGCTGGACCGGGGGTCGGAGGCGGTCCCGGAACGTGTCCTGCCGCCGTTCGCGTTGGTGGACGCGTTGCTGCCGGCGGCCGTCGAGCAGGCCCGGTTCTGGGAACAGCACGTGGTGGAAGTACTCACCGGGCTGCCCCTGGACGCCCCGGAGGGCGCGTCTCCTCGGCCCGAGTACGACCCGGCCTGGCGGACGCTGATGGAGCGGGAGGCCGCGAATGTCGCGGAGCTGGCGGCCGGCGGGCAGCAGATGAGCAAGCGGACCTTTCTGCGGATGCGGCAGCGCTACGAGGCCGAGGGGTTGTGGGGACTGGTGGACGGCCGGTCCCGGAAACCGCCGGCCTCTGTCCCCGGCACCGGAAGGACGGACGAGCGCGTCGTCGAGGCGGTCACCGAGGCACTGGCGGGGCAGACAGACCTTTCGACGGGCGACCGCAAGCGGCTCATGCTGCGGGCCGGGCAGATCCTCGCCGCGAAGCACGGCGAGGAAGCGGTGAAGCTCCTGCCGACGAGGGCGACCTTCTACCGGCTGGTGAACAGCCTCGCCAGGAACAACGAGTCCTTCGGCTCGGCCACGGTCCGCCGCCAGCGGGCTCTTCGGCCCGTGGGGCCGTTCACCCCGTCCATGGCCGCCCGCCCCGGGGAGATCGTGCAGATCGACTCCACGCGGCTGGACGTGATGGCGGTGCTGGACGACGGAGTCGTGGCCCGCCCGGAACTGACGATCGCGGTCGATGTCACGATGCGCACCATCTGCGCGGCCCTGCTCAGGCCCGCGGGCACGAAAGGCGTCGACGCCGCGGTGCTGGCGAGGATGCTGGTTCCCGAGCCGATGCGTCCGGGCTGGAGCCAGACCCTGGCGATGTCGGACTCGATCCTGCCGCACCAGCGGCTCATGGCGGTGGACGCGCGGTTGGAGAAAGCAGCGGCCAAGTCGGTCATCGTCCCGGACACCATCGTGATCGACCACGGCAAGGTGTTCGTCTCCGACACGTTCTCCTCCGCCTGCTCGCTGCTGGGGATCTCGCTGCAGCTCGCCCGGCCCAGGACCCCGACGGACAAGGCGATCGTGGAGAGAACGTTCGCGTCGATCAACTCGCTGTTCTGCCAGTACGTCGCGGGCTACACCGGCTCCGATGTCACACGCCGCGGCAGTGATCCGGCCTCCGAGGCGGTCTGGACCCTCGCCCAGCTCCAGGATCTCCTGGACGAGTGGATCATCTGCTGGCAGCAGCGTCCGCACGAGGGTCTGCGCAACCCCTATATGGCGGGGCGGACGCTGTCGCCGAACGAGTCGTACGCCATCGCCGTCGCCCGCGCCGGATACTTGCCGGTCGCTCTGTCGGCGGCGGACTACATCGAGCTGCTGCCCGCGGTCTGGAGGGCCGTCAACGACTACGGCATCAAGGTCAACTACCGCACCTACGACAGCCCCGAGCTCAACCGGCTGCGGAGGCAGCCGTCCGGGGTGACGGGCAAGCAGGATCTGTGGGAGGTCCACTACGACCCCTACGACGTCTCCCGCGTCTGGGTACGGCGAAGCGACAGTCGCCGGTGGATCGAAGTCCCGTGGACCCATCTGCCCATGGTCCGGGCCCCGTTCGCCGACTTCACCTGGCGTCACGCACGCCAGCTTCTCGCCGACCAGGGCCGCGACGACACCAGCGAGACCGCCGTCGCCCAGGTCCTGGCCAAGCTTCTGCGCAGGTCGGGAAAGCCGCCGGCCGGATCGGAGCAGGTCATGGCCCGCACCCGGGCAGCCCTTGAAGCACCCGTACGGTCCGCACTCCCGCCCGCCCGGTCCGCCGATGCGGACGACAGCGAGAACGAAGGGCCGGAGGAGGCGCCGGTCACCCCGTTCGGCGTCTTCAACCCCCTGGAAGAGGAAGGGAACCCGCTGTGGTTACTCCGCCTGACGCCCATGACGACGAGCACAACCCGCTGACCACCAAGGACGGCTGGCGACAGTTCGTCGACGACGCCCCGGTCTGCCCGCCGATGCTCTCGGCCAGGGCTTTCAACGCTCTGGCCGAGGAGAAGCGGCTCGATTACAACGAGCCCCGGCTGGACTACCACTCCCGGCTCGTGATCGTGGCCACCCCCACCGTCCGCAACGTGTTCACCACCGGACGACGCCTGGTCCTGCTCAACCGGCACCAGATCTCCGGCCGCCGCGGGCTGATCGTCACCGGCCAGGGCCGGGACCGGCAAGACGACCGTCATCGCCCAGCTCGGCCGCCACCATGAACTCCTGGTCCGCAAACGGCTCGGCCCGGCCGCCGCAGGGCGACTGCCGGTCGTCTACGTCACCGTCCCACCCCGGGCCACCCCGAAGATGCTCGCCATCGAGTTCGCCCGGTTCCTCGGCCTCCCGCTCGTCCGGCAAGAGACCCAGACCTCCATCACCAACGCCGTCTTCGACCTGCTGATCAAAATGCGCGTCGAGCTCGCGCTCGTCGACGAGATCCACAACCTCAACCTCGCCACCCAGGCCGGTGCCGAAGCCTCCGACCAGCTCAAGTACCTGTCCGAGCGGATCCCCGCCACCTTCGTACTCGCTGGCATCGACGTCGGCGCGAGTGGCCTGTTCAGCGGCGTCCGAGGCCAGCAGATCGCCGGCAGATACACCGTTACCGACACCGAACCGTTCGCCTACGGCACCACCGCACAGCGGCAGAACTGGCGGAACCTGATCGCTTCCCTCGAAGACGCCCTGCGACTCCACCGGCACAAGCCCGGCAGCCTGGTGAAACTCGACGGCTACCTCCATGAACGCACCGACGGCGCGATCGGCAGCCTCTCCCAACTCGTCCGCGGCGCCGCCCTTGAGGCCATCATCAACGGCAGCGAGGCCGTCACCCGCAAGACTCTGGAGACCATCGAGGTCGACCAGACCGCCGAGGACGCCCGCCAGGAACACCGCCGCAACCGGCGACCCCGCCGCCGGAGGCCGGATGCCGACGCAGCCTGACCGACTCCGTCAGCTGCCCATCCCTCTCGGCCCCGGCCATAACGAGACCATCGGTTCCTATCTCCACCGTCTGGCCGTCGCCAACAACCGTCCCGCGGGCTTCCTCGCCCGCCTCCTGGGACCGCTGCCGCCGGAGTTCTCCCCGCTCAGCAACACCACCGTCGGCTGGAATCCCCACTCACCCGCCCGTCTGGCCGTACTCTCCGGGCGCCCAACACCCCAGCTCGCCCGGGCCCTGCCCGCGCTCGCCGACTTCCTCAGCCCGCACGGTCCCGGGCAGCGAACGGATCGGCTGATCAGCCGCCCCTGCCGCTGCTGCACAGCCCGGCGCAGTCCCACTGCTTCCGTGGTCATCACCCTCGCGCCCGCCCACGTCCACCTCTGCCCGCGGCATCAGCTCTGGATCCGCTCCACTCACGACATCCCGCTCGGCGCCCTACCAGAAGTCATCGAGGCCCAGCGTCGACTCGACCAGCTCGCCCGCCGTCACCGGCAGACCCGACGAGCCCTCGACATGGCGCGGAAGATCATCGAGGACTGGTCCGCCTCCGGAATGCCGATCGACCTTGGGAAGGAGTGGACCGATCGCCTCGACCGAGTCGAAGCTCTCGCCGTCAGCAAGAAGGTCTCGGCTGAGGACCGCAGTCACCTCGCGGCGTTCCCCGAGATCGTGGTGCTGACGCACCTGATCCTCGACCCGCCCACAACCGCCCTCGACCCCAAAGAGCTCTACCTGGCAACAACCGCCGAGCTGAGCCGACGATTCGCGCGGATCTACACCACCCTCGGAACCCAGGACCCCCTCTACCGGCGGTTCTGCCTCTATCGAGATCGCGACGGGCCTGTCTCGAAGTCGGGTGTGAGCTCGTGACAAGATCGCGGGATGCTGCAACTCACCGATTTCATTATCGACTGCCCGGACACGATGAAGCTGGCTGCTTTCTACTCCGAGGTGACGTGCCGTCCGATCAAGGAAGGCAGCTCCGAGGACTGGGCTGGCATCCAGTTCGGCGAGATCGAGCTGGCATTCATCCGGGTGGACGACTATCGCGCTCCGCAGTGGCCCGACAGCGAGCACCCCAAGCAGTTCCACCTCGACTTCGAAGTGGACGAGATCAAGTCCGAGCAGCGCCGCGTCCTCGACCTCGGCGCGACGCTAAGGCAGGACTTCATCGGCCCCAACGGCTACGGCTGGCAGGTCTACACCGACCCGATCGGCCACCCCTTCTGCCTGTGCCGCAACAAGGGCGTCATCTGGACCGACCAGGGCCCGATCTGGCCCAAGCACGACTAATCAGATTCCGGTCATGGAGAAGAGCGACATCACGATCAAGCTCACTCCCGACGAGGCCCTGGTCCTCTCGGACTGGCTGGAGCGAGTACAGATGACAGATCTCAGCCGCCTGGTCGACGATCCGGCCGCCTGGGCCCCGATCCACAAGATCGCGGGAACACTGGACAAAGCGCTCCCTGGAATCTACGCCGCCGACTACGCCGAACGTCTGGAAGCGGCCCGGCACCGTCTCCGGACGGCCACGGGCAGCCTTGCCGAAGAGCGAGACGGCTGAGCTGCCCTTGCCCACCACCAGCGCGCTTCCGTGAAAGCCATGTCGTTTGAGAACGCCGGCCCGCGGCGTTCTCAAACGACATGGCAACCCAGCAGGTCGGCGGCCCACGATCTGTCAGCTGCACTGCGACAGGACACGGGACGCGGTAGTTGGGACTTGGCCACGGGAGTTGGAACCATCGTCGGGGCGGCAGGCGGGGGCGGCACCGATAGAGTCGATTGGGTGACCGAGCGCATTGTCCAGCCGTCCCTGCCGACCCGAGATCAACTTTGCGCCCTGCGTGACTTCGTTCATGGGCGGAGTTACTCCGTGGGTTCGGTAGCCATTCGGCTTCCCGGCGAACCGCCGCATGCTGCGGACTCGGGTGTGGCCGATGTGGCCCGTGCCTCGGGTGCCCTGTATGACGTCACCAACGTCCTCTGCAAGCGGCTGTTCGCCGACATCGACACTGGTCAGCCCGGCGTCGCTGCCGAGCTCGCGTGGGAGGCGCTTCTCGCGAGCGCAGACGCTTGGCGAGATGCGCCCAATGCCCGCTGAGCTGCGGAAGCTGGTACTTGACGCTGCCCTGCGGCGAGCCTGAGCCTGGGTTCTGCCATCGCACTCTCAGACGGAGCTGCGGGCCTCTTCGTAGTTGTCGCACGGTGTTGGTGACGGCCGATTCTGTACCGGCCTGTTCCAACGGCAGGTCGCTGATCGACGCTCCCGGACCGCGTCCCGGACGGAGCGGATCAGATCGTCCAACATGCTGGGATGCGGGTCGGCGTAAACGTCCAGGGTGGTCTTGCACAACGCCTGCGATGTCGCCTTCACCGGCAGCCGGCAGTAGGCGACCGGGACGAACGCATTGCGCGTACCCTGCAACGGTGCCTGGTCGGGTAGGAGCCGGTGGTGGACCGCGCCCTACAGGTCCTCGAAGGCGGCTGCCGCGGAACTCGCTGTCTCCGCCTCGCCCTGGAAGCCGCCGCCGTTGATCATCAGACCGTCCCGGGTGCCGGGTATGGACTTCAGCGCGTTGCCCTGCAGGCGCACCGCATCAGGTCGGAGATCCTCCGGCTCATCGGCGTCTCCTGGAACCGCACGTTCACGTGTGTCGCGGTCCTGTGCAGGTCGTGCAGGCCCCGCCGGCGCGGGCTCATGTCGCTGTACTCCTTGAGGGACATCCGCGGTGCCGGGATGAACGTGTCGCGAATCTCGCGCCGCTGCTGCCAGCCTCCCATTTGGTGCGGTCGGGCGGCGGTCCGACGCGCAGGAGCGGGACGATCGGGCTGTCGCTGTCAGCTGACCGGTTCACCACAAGGGTTCACCGCCCGCTTCCGCGTGGTCGGCGCTGATCTGAGCCATCCTGGACCCGAACGGGTGGGAATGGCGGTTCGCATGGCGAGTGGTGAGGCGATTTGCCTAGGCTGCCTCAGCATGAAGGGGCAGCAATCGGGGTCTGCCTCACGGAGATTGGGTGCGGGAGATCAACCGGTGAACCGCAAGCGCGAGGACGGCAAGTTGGTGCGGGACCGGATTCCGCAGATTATCCGTGAGGGCGGGGCTGAGCCCGTCACCTACGTCGCGAGCCCGGAGGACTACCGCAGCCGCCTGCGCGACAAGCTCGGCGAGGAGGTCGCCGAGTTCCTGGAGGCCGACGATGCCAAGGCGCCTGAGGAACTCGCGGACGTGCTGGAGGTCGTGCACGCGCTCGCCGCGGATCTGGGGGTTGGCGCGGGACAGTTGGAGAAGATCCGCGAGGCCAAGGCGGGTGAGCGCGGCGGCTTCGCGGATCGGATCGTCTGGACCGGCAACCGCTGACTACGGCCGCCTCGACGGTCTTTGGTACACCACTTCGTGTTCCTGCAAAGCGGGTTCCTCAAGGACGAGGCCTTCTGAGCGGCAGCGATGCCGCTCTGGTCCGGGCAGCGGTTTCCTGGGGACGACTACACCCGGGCCGGGGCGACGGCCGTCGGGGTCCGTGCTGTGGGCAGGGTGATGCCCTGGGCCTGTGCGGCCTTTCCCAGGCGCAGTGTCCATAGCATCGTGCCGGTGTCCGTCAGCCAGTCGTTTGCCAGCAGACGCTTCACGGCGAAGCCACGCAGCGGACCTTTCAGGCCATCCCAGGCCTGCGTACAACTGGGCGTACGAGGGGCCGTTTCCGTGGTCGGTCCGCAAGGCCGCAGTGAACTCGGCGGTCTGCGGACCACGATCAGGGTGGGTGACTTTCGTGGGCCTTGGTGCTGTCAGCCTCGCCCGATCAGACGGGCTGTCGCCTGTCTGGGCCGATTTCTCATGAGACATGCCGATCGTGGAGAACATTTCTCGGCTTGGTCAGGACAGCATGGCAGACCCCGGGCAGCGGCAGCACCGGGGCGCCCGCGGCCGGCTGGAGCCCGGCCTGGCGGGCGAGGGCGGTGATCTCGCCCGGGGTGATGCCGCGCTGGAAGGTCCCTTTGGCTTGGCTGGACCAGAACCCATCGTGATGGATGCTCCAGCCTCCGTCTGCGGCGGCCTTTGCGATCTCCTCCGGTGAGCGGGTGACCACGACGACGTGCCCGCCGGGGCGGGTGAAGGACGCCGCGTCCTTGAGGGTCTGGATCCGTTGCCAGGGGTCGGGCAGCACATTGAGGACGAACATCGATGTGACCAGGTCAAACCCCGTCCGTTCGGGGCGTGGCCAGCCAAAGTCGTCGTGCGGGTCGAAGCCCTCGGCAGCCAGGCCCGCGGAGCGGTAGTGGGCGACGTCGGCACCGCGGCCGCAGCCGTGGTCCAGGATGCTTCGGATACTGAGCGGGCCGGTCAGGCGCTCGATCACCGCCCGGGAGGCCGGGGAGGGAGCCTGGCGGCTCATCGCGGTCTTATGGGGCTGATACTCCCGCCTGGCGGGGGCAGCGGCGGGGCCGTCGCCGGTCAGCTCGCTCAGCGCGAATAGGACGTCCTCCGGCTTGGCCTCCTGCAGGGTCAGGGGCAGGTCGATCAGCAGCGCCGAGTGGTCGGTGAAGGCCGCCGGACCGCTTCGCACCATGGCGTCTGCGGTGACGGTGGTCGTCGCCACTAGATGGTCGCTGAGCAGGGCGAGATCGCAGCGGAAGCGGCTGGGCATGCCGTTGAAGACCCGCTCGAAAGTGAAGACGGGCACCTCGTCGGCGGTGGTGTCGACGAGGCCCGCGACCTGCATCAGCTGGTCCAGAGCCGTGCGTTCGGCCTCGGTGGTGAAGGCGCTGGACTCCTCGCCGAACAGGCCGTCCGCAGGGCGAGGAGCGAGGTTGAAGTCCCCGCAGATCAGCAGTGGGCGCCCCTTCTCAGCGGTCGTCATCGCAGCGAGTTCGGCCAGCTGGGTGGCCCGGGAGGCGCCGCCGTAGGCGTCGAGATGCACCTGGAGGACAACGAGCCATTCCAGCTCGGCCCGCTGTACCCACGGGGCGGGCGCGGACACGGCCGGCGGGGCGAGGTCCTCGCTGACCCAGGTGGCTAGATGCCCGTCCCCGCCGGCGAAGGTGAAGCCCGCCAGAGCCGGTGGCGTCCGGTCGGTGGGCTTGAACGGCTCCTGCGCGAGCATGATCTTGACGCCGTGCTCGCGCAGCCAGGCGCCGAGGTTCGAGCGGGCGCCGGTGGCGCCGAGACGCTTGTTGAGGTTGACCGAGGCCAGCAGCACGAGGGTCCTCCAGAGGGGGATTACAGGGGCAGCGGCCTGCCTGAGGCGGCCTCGTCGCGGAAAGCGTCCCACAGGATGTTCAGCGGGTGAGAGGCGTCATACGTCTCGCGTTCCCCCTTGCGGGCGAATACGCCGGAGACCAGCTGGAGCATGGGGTCGAAGTCGTCGGCGAAGTCGATGAGTCGGAAGTCCTCGCTGGTGGGCAGGCGTCCGTCGACGGCGGCCTGGCCGATGGATCGGGCACACAGCATGCACCCATAGGTCATCCGGGACCGCAGCAGGGCGAGTCCGTAGTAGATATCGTTGATCTCGGCGGTGATCTTCAGCTGCGAGCGGAAGTCGGGTCCGTACCAGCGCTCGACGAAGTCGGTGATCACCCCGCGCGAGGGGATCACCAGCGGCAGAGTCCTCAGCCGGTCGACACCGACGGTCTTGGCGGCGAGCTCGCGCAGCGGAAGGTTCGTCAGCAGGGCCAGGCCCTCGCGATGCCACTCAAGGAAGTCGTACTCGGGGGCGACCCGCTCAGCGGCGGCGTCGGCCGCGAGCCCGCCGCACAGCAGGTCGACCTGGTTGGAGTCCAGACGCTTCCAGAAGTCGCGGGTCCGCACGTGCACGACCTTCAGTTCGACCTCCCGCTCTAGCAGCTGCGGGGCGACGCGCTCCCACACCCGGCCGAGGAAGCCGAGAGTGAACTCCGTTGTCCCCACCGTCAGCGTCGAGCCGAGCCGGCGGCGGGAATCAGCTATGCCCTGCAGCCAGTCGGCGAAGGTCGCCCGTGCCCGCTCGACGACCTCCAGCCCGGTCGGGGTGAACAGGAAGTCCCTGCCGCGGCCCTGCTTGACCACTAGCAACTCACCGGTCAGGGCCTGGAAGTTGCGGTTGAGGATGTCGAGTTGCTTCTGCACGCTGGACTGCTCACGCCCCAGCACCTTCGCCGCGGCCAGCGCGGTCCCCGCCTCGCTCACCACGATCAGCGTCCGCAACTGGTCCCAGGTCAGATCCAGAAGGTCCGGGGAGCAAGAGATCAGATCGGCGCGGAACCCCTCCGGCCCCGGCACTTTCAACGGCCCGGACGGCAACGGCGGCACTATGACACCCCTCCCTGACACGACCTCACCCAGCTTGCACTGTCCGCACGACCAGCAGAACTGAACTTCGCCGCATTTCACCCTGAGAAAACCCATAAATGTCCAACCGGACATATGGATATCGCGGACTATCCCGGGGAACATTTCAGCAGCCGCCTTCGATCCGAAAGGCGATGACCGCAGCGCTGCCTGAACCTTGGGGGTTGAGCCATGCTCTCAGCCGAGTCGATCATCTGGCTGATCGAACAGGACGCTCTGGAGTGGCCCGGCCAACTCCGCGGAGACGGACTGCTGTTGACGCTCGGCTCGCCCTTGCGGCCGCTGACCGCGCCGAGCACGCGGGTAATCGACCTGGCCGACCAAGCAAGCATCGACGACCTCTACGGCGAGCCGGTCACCGGCTGGACAAGCTACGACATGATGCCCGGCGCGATGCTGCTGGGCGCGGTCCAGCAGCCCCTGCGGCTCGGCGCCGGAGTGATGGGCATGATCGGCGGGCTGAGCCACCTGGCCCGCGTCGGCCTGGCCGTCCATGTCACCAGCCCGTTCGTGCTGCCCGGCTGGAACGGGCACCTGACGCTGGAGCTGGTCAATACTGGCCCCGCCGTCCTGCGTCTGTACCACGGCATGCCGCTGGGCCGCCTGCTCGTCTTCGCCCTGGACGGCCCTCGCTCCGACGACGTCGCATCCCACCCCTTCTACGGCCATGAGGCCGACCTGAAGAGCCGCTACGCCGACGAGTTCCCCGCCGACCCGAGTCAGAGGTGACCGTGATGGACTGCCAGTTCTGCACCGAGTTCACCGCACACGAGAGCACGACCCGGATCATCACCGAGACCGCCGGCGGCTGGGTGCTGCTGCCCACCATCGGCTCCCTCACCCCCGGTTACTGCCTGTTCATGCCCCTTCAGCACCTGGACGCCGCGGCCGACATCGCCCCCGCCGCCCTCGCCCGGGCCACCGAGGAGACCGAACAGATGCGCACGCTGATCCAGGCCCGCTACGGGCCGGTGATCCTGGCCGAACACGGCCCGCGCGACTGCGAGCTGGGCGCCTCCTGCTGCAGCCACTGCCATCTGCACCTGATCCCCGTCCCCGACCCGGACGCGATCACCGCCGCTTACGAGAAGACCGGAGGCCCCGGCCTGCGGCTCACCTCTATGGCAGCCCTCCCGGAGGCCGCGGAAGGCTCCTACCTCTACCTCTCGCCCCGGCCCGGCGAGCACTACTACTGGCCCTCGGCCGACTTCGCCCGACAGTTCGTACGCCGGGTCTGCGCGGACCAGCTCGGCATCGGCGACTTCTACGACTGGCGCGACCATCCCTTCACCGAGAACAGCGGCCGTACCTTCGCCGAGCTGACCGCCGACCTGCACCTCAAGGACGCCGCCTGAGTCGAGAAGAAGGGGGACGGCGCGATGGCGACATCCCTGCCCCGCCCGTTACACGCGCTCACCGCCGCCGAGCTGGAAGCGGCGGTCAAGGATCGGCGCTGGCCCAAGTGGCAGACCATGGCCCTGCTGCACTCGCTGAAACTTCCCGTCCTCAACGCCTGCCTCATCCAGCCCGGCGACAGCGCGGCCACCGCTCGCAGTGCCGCCCACGTTCTGGCCGCCGCCACCGGCACGAATACGCTAATGATCCGCTCGGACGGCGGGGTGGAGAAGAAGCAGTACTACCGCGGCGGCAACACCTTCCCCACTGAGGAGATCGGGCCCCGGGCCGCCGGCCTGCTGGCCGACGGGCGAGCGGTGATCCTCGCGGAGCCCACCAACCGCTTCACCAACCGCCTCACCGTCCTGGTCCGCATGGACCGGCCCGGCCCCGGCCGCCCCGGTTCGCTGACCCTGGAGGCCCTCGGGCCCGGCTACGACGTCGCGGACCTGACCCGCGGGCAGATCCCGCCGCAGGTCACCGCCCACCTGGACGACGTCGACTTCGCCCACTACCGGCCGCCCCGCTGGCACGAGTGGAAGATCACCGGGGACCAGTGCCCCGGCGGTGAGGACGCCCGCCGCACCCGCCGCCTTGAGCGGCTCGCCTTCCAGACCCTCACCGACGGCGGCCACCTCGACGGCGAGGCCGGCCCCGAGCGCGCGGAGACCTGGCTACGGCAGCGCGGCTACCTGCACCTGTTCGGACCGCAGCCGACCCGCGAGGCCCTGGCCAAACGCACCCGCCGGCTCGTCGAGGACGCCTTCGTCCTCGCCCGGTCCCAGCCGAACCAGAACTGGCACTGCCTGGCCACCGCATTCTCCGTCTTCGGGGAGCCCCGCACCGTCTACTGGGACCTGGTCGACGGCGAACACAAGTACGCCGCGACGGCGCCGGCCGCCGCCCGACATGAAGAGCGGGCCGCATGAACACCCCACCGATCTACCTCGACCACCAGGCCACCACCCCGCTCGACGAACGCGCCCTGGAGGCGATGCTGCCGTTCCTCATCAGTGAGTACGGCAACCCCTCCAGCCCGCACACCTGCGGACGCACCGCCGCGCGGGCTATCCGCACCGCCCGCCAGCAGGTCGCCGACCTAGTCGGCGCCAAGAACGAGCTGGAGATCGTCTTCACCTCCGGCGCCACCGAGGCCAACCACCTCGCGATCCTCGGCGCCGCCCTCGCCGCCCGCCCCACGGGCGGGCACATCGTCACCACCACGATCGAACACAAGGCCGTCCTCGCCGCCTGCCAGCGGCTCGTTGACCACCACGGCTACACCCTCTCCCTCGTCGGCGTCGACAGGCACGGCCGCGTCCAGCCCGCCGACATCGCCGCCGTCCTCACCCCGAACACCGTGCTCGTCTCGGTGATGCACGCCAACAACGAGATCGGCACCCTTCAACGACTCGCGGCTATCGCCGAGATCACCACTCCGAGCGGCATCGCCCTGCACACCGACGCCGCCCAGAGCGCCGGCTGCGGACTCCTCGACGTCGCCGAACTCGGCGTCGACCTCGCATCCGTGTCCGCCCACAAACTCCACGGCCCCAAGGGCATCGGCGCCCTCTACATCCGCGGCGGCACACGCATCACCGCCCAGCAGACCGGCGGCGGACAAGAACGCGGCCTGCGGGCCGGCACCCCCAACGTCCCCGCCATTGTCGGCTTCGGCGCAGCCGCCCGCCTCATCACCACCGACGCCGTCCCACCCCCGACCCGCATCCGGGCCATGCGCGACCAGCTCCAGGACCGTCTCCTGGCCGCGATCCCCGGTGCTGTCGTCAACGGTCATCCGCACCGGCGACTGCCCGGGAACCTCAGCCTCACCCTCCCCGGCATCGAGGCCACAGACCTCCTCGACCGCCTCCCCGGCGTCGCCGCCTCCACCGGCTCGGCCTGCAACACCGGAAGCAGCGAACCCTCACACGTCCTCACCGCGATCGGCCTCACCCGCGACCAGGCCCGCGCAACCCTCCGACTCAGCATCGGCCGCACCACCACCGACACCGACATCGACCAAGCCGCCGACCTCATCACCCGTACCGCGCACACTCTCATGTCAGCACCCGCGAACGCTTCCGCATGCTGTCGTCAAGCTGCCGCAGCCACGGGCCGTGCCACTTCGTAGGACCGCCGGTGACGAATCAGGGCCCAGATGACGTTGACGCGTCGGCGAGCATGGCGTGGGCGCGCTTGTTCCCCTCAACGTGTTTGCGGTCGTAACCTTCCGTGAGTTCGGATCATTCACCGACGTTGCCTTCTACGAAGCGAGCAGGAACTCGGGATCGGTGCCCGACGAGCGCTTCTACGCCGCTCTTGTCGACGCCGTCGCCACCTGGTTGCGGCATTGAGTCAACCGCCGCTCACTCACCGACTGACTAGCCTCATCACCTTTGATCAGGCCATTTCCGATCTCCGATGCCACTTCGGCACCGGCCTGCTCGATGAAGCAGTGCCGTTCACGGGTAGACCCAAGGGTCGCCGGCGTACACCGCCTGGCGCGTTCTCTGCGACCAGACCGGAATCCGGCAGGCAAGCTCCTTGCCCGGAAGCGGCCGCGGCTGCTGCCCGTCTACGATCAGGCCGAGCCCCATGCAAGCTCAACGAGGTATGCGAACGGAAGGGCCCGATCAGCGGCCAGTCGGGCCCTCCCCCCGAGCCCGGCCCCGAAGGACCGGGCTCGCCTCACCCCTTCACCCGGTCCTGGCCCTCCAGCGCACGGTCGAGCATGCCCTGCCAGTAGGTCGCGCTCTCCGCTGCTCCCGCGCCCTCGCGGGTCCAGGACTGGAGGTTCGACCCGGCGGGACCGGCGATGTTCTTCCAGATTCCGTCCGCGCCCGCCTTGGCGGCCTCGGCGATTCCCCTCCAGTTCTCCGCCTGCGCCGCCGTCGCCTCCCGCTCGGCCAGCCAGGTCCGGCGTGCCGCGTCGGCATGGTCGGACACGGCGCGCCAGGCAGCCTGCGCCTCGCCCCGTGCCGCCGCGACGTCGGACGCGTCCTTGAGGGCCGCCTCGGCTGCGACGGCCTTCTGGAGCAGCATGGACAGGGCGTGGTGGCGACGGGTCTCCCCGTCCGCGACCCGCAGCCGGTAGCCGTCGAGGTCGAGGGTGGCGCCGGTGGACCAGGCGTAGCCGAAGAACTCGGACACGTCCGTGTCCGTCGCCCCCGGCCGCATGGCCCACTGCGCCGCCACGCGGACCTGCTCGCCGGGGTCCGTCGCGCCCAGGCTCCGCAAGAAGTCCCGTTCCTTGGCGGCCACTTCCTGCTGGTGGGCGGTGTCGGCGGCCCTGACCTGGCGGTCGCGCTGCTGAGCCTGCTCGTAGCCGGTGCGTACGAACACAGCCCGGTCGTTGTCCGTGCCCTTCACCGCGGTCTTCGCCGAGGCGTGCACCTGCGGAGAGAACTCCGGGGTGTGCGTCGCCACCACCCGCTCGCAGAAGAGCCTGTTGCGCGTACGGCTGTCGCGCAGTCGCTGCTTGGCCAGGTCGTAGCCGCCGCCGGGCGCCAGCCAGGCCTCGATCGCCGCGTCGCCCTGAGTGCTGCGCAAGGCGTTCCACGCCGAGGTGCGCAGCTCGGCGGGGAGCCCCGATTTGGCGATGCGCAGGACCTCGTTGCGCGCGGCCTCGGCCGCCAGGGCCGTGACGGACGGCGCCCCGTCGGCCGCTACGGCGGCCCGCGGGGACGTTGCGGCATCGGCCCACGCCGGCGCCGCGCCGACGAGCGGGCTGCCGACGGTCAGCAGGACCACGGTCAGGGCCGTGGCCGTACGGCTGCGCCCGCTCATGCCGAGGGCCACTGGATCTGCTTGACGCGCCAGAGCTGGGCGTCGGTCTGGTTGCACGACCAGCTCTGGAGCGGCTTGGACTGGACTACGTCGCTGCTGGGAATGTCCAGGCAGCGGTCCTCCGCGTGGGTGGGACGCAGCTGGTACAGCATGCGGACCGGGTCGACGAGGTCCAGCTGCCAGCGCGTCTGGTTGCTCCCCGAGCAGGCGCCCAGCTGCGTCTTCGCGCCCCTTCCGGCGTCGCCGCCCGCGACCTCGAGGCAGTTGTCGTTGCCGGCCCAGCGCAGCTCGAAGGCGGAGCCGAACTGGGGCACCGCCTCCCACAGCGCGGGGAGCATCCAGCCGGTCCCACACCCGTCCAGATAGACCGCGTTGTTGGGGCCCGCGCCCAGGCAGAGGCTGCCGTTCGCGGTCTCGAACTGGATGTACGTCTTGTCTGCCGCTGCGTTGTCTGCCGCGTGCGCGGTGGCCGCGCTGCCGACGAGGGCGGCAAGGCTGGCGCCGACGGCCAGCGCGGCTCGGACGATCCGTGCCATCGTGATTTCCCTTTTCTCTGCGACTGCTGGTGGAAGGCGGAGCTGGAAGCCCCTCACGAGGTGGCCGGCGTCATGCGCCAGCGCTGCGGGGAGAAAGGCATGCACTGCCCGATGAACGGCTGGACGCCGTCGGCGGTGCTGCTCTCGGGGACGGTCAGGCAGTAGTCGAGCGCGTCGTTGGGGCGCAGCTCGTACACGCCCTTGGGAATGTCGACGAGCATGACCCGCCAGTTCTGGCTGGTGGCGTCGCCGCACCAGGCCTGCTGGACGGTCCAGCCCTTGTCGGGCATGACGGTCAGGCATCTGCCGCTGTGCTTGGCCTGCACTTGGAGCTGGCCCTTGCCGGCCGGCTTGAGCGCGAACAGCTGGTTGTCCAGGCCGCTGGCGCAGGTCGACTGCACCGCGACCGCTCCGTTGGCGAGGCTGCCGCCCGCGACCGTGAGGCACTTGCCGCTGTGCTCGGCCTGGAAGCGGTAGTAGGTCGTGTTCTGCTCCGCGTGCGCGGCCGGCGCGCCGCCCGCGATGGCGGCGAGGCCCGCGGCGGCGGCCAGCGCGACTCGGACGATCCGTGACATGGCGATTTCCGTTCTTCTCTGGAGCTGTCGGGGGTGTGGCTCGACTCAGGGCGCGAGCGGCGCGGCGATCTTCCAGGCGCCGCTCTTGTCGATCACGTCGACGCCGGGGTTGGCCTTGAACCCGTAGAGCGCTCCGCCGAGGTGGACCATCCAGCGCTCGTCCGGACCGACGCCCCACACGAACCCCGTCGACGCGCCGTTCTTGCGGTTGCACCAGGTGGCGCGCTCACGGAAGGCCGAGGTGCGGTCGTCGGCGGCCAGCTTGATCCGCAGGTCGCCCAGGGTGGTCATCAGGTAGTAGCCGGGCTTGCGGGCCGACTCGAGCGACCAGCAGCCGGGCTGGTTGGCGAGCGAGGGCACGATGACCCAGGTGGCGTCCTGGCGGTCGGCCAGCGGGCTCCTGCTGTCGACGGGCGTGATGAACGCCTCGCCCTTGTCCACGGCGGACTGGCGGATGTGCCAGCCGGCGGCCTTGGGGTCGGCCGACTGGATGGACTGGCGCTTCAGCCGGTACTGCGTGTCCTCCTTGAGGAACTCGGCCACCTGCTCGTCGGTCCCCGCCAGCGCCTTCTTCGCGGCTGCCACCAGGCCGGGGTGCACCTTGCCGTTCTCGGCGGCGGCCTGGATCTGCAGGGCCAGCTTGCGGTTGGCCTCGGCGGCCTTCTTACGGCGCTTCTCGTCGTCGATCTTGTACGCGGCGTCGGCCCCGGTGTGGATGAACTTCTTCCAGTCCTCCGGGTTGGAGCTCAGCGCGGCCCGCTGGCCCGCCGCGTACAGCTCGGAGCCATGCAGGTCGGCGGGGGACAGACGCAGCAGCTCGCGAATGAAGTTGTCGCTGGTGAGCAGGAGCATGCCCTCGGTGGGCGTGACGCGGAACAGCGCCGCCGCGCTCTTGCGGGCGGCCTCCTCCTTGAGGCGCTCGGCCTCCTTGCGGTTCTTCTCCTCCAGCTCCTTGAGCTCGTTCGCGACATCGATCTTGTGGGCCTCGCGGACCCCGTTGACGATGTACTCCCGCCGCTCCGCCGGCTCGCCGGCGAGGGCCCGCATGCCGGCGGCCCGCACCTCGGGCCCTGCGGCCTCGTGCTTGATCACGGCGCGGATGAAATTGTCGTCGTTGAGCGCCAGCAGCTCGGGGGTGCTCGGGATGCCCACCACCTGCAGGGCCTGTGCCTTGGCGAGCCGGGCGGCGCGCTCGGCCTCGGCCTTGTCGCGCTCGCGCTGCTGGTCGAGCCGGTATGCGTCGTGGATGCCGGTGGTGATGTACCGCACATGGTCGGCGGAGGCCGTGCTCATCATGGCCTGTTCCGCGGCGACGCGCACCGAGTCCAGCGTCTCGCCGGCGTCCCGGGCCTTCTGCCACAGGGCGTGGATGAAGTCGTAGTCGCTGAGCAGGAGCACATCGGCGGTCGGGTCGAGCCGTACCACCGAGGCGGCGCTCACCCGCTGGGCGTCGGTGGTCCCGATGTCCGAGGCCGCGGCCGCCTGCGAGGACGGCGCGGCTGCCGCTGCGGTGGCGCCGGGCGCCACGGCGGCGAGGGCCGCGGCCAGCGCGGTGGTGGTGACGACGCCGCGTGCGAAGTTCCGACGTAGACGCGTGGCGGAGACAGAGCTCTTGTGCATGCTGTTTCAGTAGTCCCTACTGCCGTCGCCTGAGGACGACTTGATGAATGCAGGGTGAAATCGGCGCAGGAAGGATCGTCCGCTCCTGACGGAAGCGGAATCGCGGAAAGGGTGTCAGCAGGCCGTCCTCGCGACGACGACAGCGCTGACAGCCCGCACCCATCCCCCTGATGGTGAACGAAATTCCCCCCGACACCGGCCTTTCCAACCGATGTGGGGCGACCTTACTTGGTGTGTGCCAGGGGCGGCAACGATCTTCTGAGAATGGGGAGAACGCTATGGGGGCGGAATCGCAAGCTCCGCCAAGCGGGGCTTGGACTCTGGCCGCCTGGAACGGTATTCGCCCAGGTTTCGCGGCCCTTCGAGAACCCGCTCATTGACCCCGTTCGGCGCAAGTGGCGGCACTCGCCTACGGATTGAAGGCGAACTCCTTCCGGCCGCACAGATCAGATTCTGTACGGAATCGGACCCTCCATTGGATTCAGAGCCGGCCGCCCCTTGCGAACTCCCTTGACGACACGTCACGCACGGTGTTGTCCAGGGGGGTTGCGGAACGTGGGCAGGGCGTCTTTCCCCGTAGGGGAGCCCCTCGATAGATCATTGCGACGGATGGCGACAGCGGTTACGGTGGCGAGGTCGACCTGACCAGTCGACACGCCGGGAGTGGCCTTAAGTCATCGCGCTCCGGCGAGCCGTGCATGCGCTGGGGAGCGCACTGACGTGCAGGGGGGAATATGAATGGTCGACAGGTATGCGCAGGCGCCGTCATGACCACATGTGCCGTCAAGACCGCAGGTACCGTCATGACCGCAGGTTCCGCTAAGACCGCAGCCGTCGCTATGCCACGAGACGGCCGGACGCGAAGCTCCGCGAGAAGGCGGACGCTGCCGTAAAGGCTCAGTGTCCGCGCCATTGAGCCGTGGGCCAGTCATACGCCTCTGAACGCGACCGGGCAGCCCGCCGGAATTGACGAGGCGAACAACGGTGTTCCCGCCGTCGGACGTGCCGTAACGCAATGCCGCCTGGAAATACGGACCATGCCGCGCATTTCCAGGCGCCGGCGTCTTCGGCATTTCACGGGCGCGCCCCGTCGTCAGAATCCCTCCGCAGCGGTCGGCCGACGCAGTCGCCCCCGCGCGGAGCGGATCCCGGTTCACCGCACCGCAGGGGAGACCGCATCCACATGTCCATGCAGCAACGCCCTGCCGGATACGCCGGCGCGGCCGACTGGCCGTCTGCTCCGCGATCTGGGCGCCCCACGGCAGCCCGAGAACGCGGTACGGAGCAGAAACGATTCTTCGGCCGCGTCCTGGCACGCTCCGGATGAGCGACAGCGAGTGCGCCAGAGTCCCGCAGGCTGCCCTTGACCGCCGGGAGCAGACCCCGCAGCCACCGCGCGCCCGCCATGCGGGACCCCGGGACAGCACGCCGTCACGGGGCGCTCCCTTGCCCTGTCGTGCGTGCCGCGCCCGCCGCGGGAACACCGGCCCGGCCCGCCCGGGCGGGTGCGGACGCCGACCGGCCTCGCACCACCGCGCGCACCGAGCCCTCCACGGGCCCCTGAGGCGGGCGGACGCACGGGAGACGTCCGCGCTCCGCGAGCGGGCCGGCGGCCGTGCCGGTCTCCACGACCACCGCGGCGCCGGACGCTGCCTGCCCACGCCGTACGGGCCGCGGTCCGAAACCGCATGCGTGCTCCGCCGCCGGTCCGAAACCGCATGCCTGCTCCGCCGCCGTCGCCCACGGCGCGCCACCGCTGCCCCAGCCGTCCCACCCCGGTCCGACTCCCCCTGCCCGCACAGCGCGGGCAGGGGCTCGCGTCCGTCTCTTCACGCCCACTCAGATCTCTTACTCTCAGGAGGCTCCCCTTGCTAGGCAGACTCTGGCCGAGAGGCCGTCGCAGACGGCCGTCCGGCGCGCTGCCCTCAGCCGTGTCCGGGGTCGTGGCCCTGGCCCTGCTGGGTGGCCTGGCCGGACCGGCCGCCGCCGCTCCCGCAGCCGCCACGGCAGACTCCTCCGCCCTGCGGCGCCTGGTCTCCGCGCTGGCGCAGCAGCCTGCGCCCGCTCCGCCGGCGCCGACGACGCTCGATGCGATGAGCGCCGACCGGGACCGGCAACTCGTCGAGGACTTCGCGGAGTTCGACGAGGAGGAGGAGGTCCGCGAGGCGGCCAAGGCGGCGCTGGCGAGCACCGACCCCAACGCAATCCGGAACTTCCTGGAGCGCGGCGAGGCCGAGGCGCGCCAGCGCGCGAAGGACAAGCGGGACGCGACCGACGTCGCCAACCGCAAGAAGATCGAGGCGATGCGCGGCGCCGGAGGGCCGTTCTTCAACGCCGAGGTCGAGCGGGTCCTCAAGGGAACCGCCCGCGACCGGGCCGACTTCCTCGCGTTCGGCGCGGAGATCGCGCGGCAGCGGGACAAGGCGACCGAGCAGAACGAGCAGGAACGCGCGGCCGAGAACCGCAAGCGCGTGGAGATGCTCGTGGCGGTCGGCGGCCCGGAGGTCAAGCGGACCGCGCAGGCCGCCCTGGCCACGAACGACGACAAGGCGATCGCCGAGTTCCTGGAGAAGGGCTACCTGGTCGCCGCGCGCAAGGACGCCGACGACCGGGCCGCGCACGAGAAGGCGCAGAAGGAAGCCCTGGAAGCCGCGGAGAAGCTCCGCAAGCTCGCGGAGAACACCGCGCGGGCCGCCGAAGCCCGTACCAAGCTGATCACCGCCCACGGCGCCGCGGTCAAGGCGCTGAAGGAAGCCTCGAACGCCATGAGCTCGGCCGCCGCGCAGTCGCGTGCGGCGGACCGGATGCTGAACGCGGACCGGGCGGGCAAGAAGGTCTCCGACTACAAGCCGGTCAAGGACGAGGTGGCCCGCCAGGTCGGCATCGCCGCCGGGTCCGCCAAGGCCGCCCAGGTCGCGGCCGGCCAGGCCAAGGTCCAGGCCGACGTACTGGTCGAGACCGGACTGACGCACGGCGTGCAGTGGTCGGAGGTCGCCACGGGCGTCGCCGCCGCCGCCGACGCGGCGGCCACCGCCGCGGCGACCGCGCAGCACGCGGTGGACGCCACCGCGGCCGACGCCGCCGGCCTCAACGCCGCCAACCAGGCGGAGCTGCACGCCCAGC